>CALXFT010000011.1 GCA_944387635.1 uncultured Oscillospiraceae bacterium
GTCACCGACTACGACGATACGGATTACGGCCCCAACAGCGACGGCGTGACCGACTACAACGATACGGACTACGGCCCCAACAGCGACGGCGTCACCGACTACGACGATACCGACTACGGCCCCAACAGCGACGGCGTCACCGACTACGACGATACCGACTACGGCCCCAACAGCGACGGCGTTACGGACTACGGTTCCGACAGCGATTACGGTTCCAGCAGCGATTACGATTCCGGCAGTGACTACGATTCCGGCAGCGATTACGGCGAAAGCGACTACGACGACTGATTCCGAACGATTCACAATAGGCGGCCGCGTCAGACCTCCGAAGTGAACAGCGCGTAAGCGAACGGGGGAGGACCATGGGAAAGGGAAAACGAATCTGCATACTGACAGGGCTTCTGGCTCTGACCCTGACCCTGGTCTACTCCTGGCAGGCGGAAGAAACGGCGCCTGCGGCCATGGAATACGCCCTGCGGCTCTTTGACAGCAGCTATGTTCACAACGTGGATCTGGAGCTGGAGGACTTCGACCGGTTTCTGGAGGAGGCGGACCGGGAGGCCTATGTGCCATGCCGGGTGACCATCGACGCTGAGACGTTTTCCCAGGTGGGCCTGCGGGTCAAGGGCAACAACTCCCGGCGGCTGACCAGCGAGTACGGCCTGAGCCGCTACAGCCTGAAGCTGGAGTTTGACCACTACATCCGGGGCGGCAATTACTACGGCCTGGACAAGCTTTCCCTGGATGCCTCCTTCCAGGACAACAGCTATCTGAAGACCTGGCTGGCCTACGACATGATGGCCTTTATGAATGTCCCGGCCCCCCTGTGCAGCTTCGTCTGGATTCGGATCAACGGGGAGCCCTGGGGACTGTACCTGGCGGTGGAGGAGCCGGAGGATGGGTTCATCCTCCGCAACGGCGGCGACGGCTCCACCCGGCTGTACAAGCCGGACTACCGCTCCCTGCGGGATGCCAACGAGGATCTGGCCCTGAAGTACTTAGGAGACGATCCGGACCTCTATCCCAACATCTTCGACAACGCCAAGGTCCCCACCTCCTACCGGGATCGGCAGCGGCTGATCCGGGCCTTGGAGCGTCTGGACAAGGGCGAGGACATAGAGCAGGCGGTGAACGTGGACCAGGTTCTGCGCTACTTCACGGTTCAGGTCTTCGTCATGAACTGGGACAGCTACATTGGCCAGACCGGACACAACTACTTCCTATGGGAGCAGGACGGAATGCTCTCCATGCTGCCCTGGGACTACAACCTGGCCTTCGGCACCTACGCCCTGGGCAAGACCGACCCGGTAAAGGACCCCAATGTGCTCATCAACTATCCCGTCAACACCCCGGCCCAGGGCTCGGTGATGCTGAACCGGCCCTTGTACCACAAGCTCATGCAGTACCCGGAGTACCTGAGCCGGTATCACCAGTATTTCGACGCCCTGCTGTCGGACTACTTTGAGAGCGGACGCTTTGAAAGCCGCCTGGACCAAATCGCCGGGATGATTGGATGTTATGTAAACGAAGATCCTACGGCCTTCTGCGATTATGAAGACCATGTCCTGGCGGTACAGACGCTGCGGCAGGTGTGTCTGCTGAGGGCGGAAGCCATCCGGGGCCAGCTGTCGGGGGACTACCCCATCACCCTGCGGCAGCAGCAGGAGAACCCCGGAATAGGGGTAGACGCCTCCCACATCCGCCTGGAGGACCTGGGGGACTTTGGGGATCTGAAGAAGGAATAAGGAAGCGCCCCGCGGAGCGGGGAGAATAAAAGGCAGAGGCTTACATTGGCCTCTGCCTCTTTTTCAGCGTTTCAGAAGAACGGACTGCGGCTTTTTCCCTCTCAGTCTCCGAAAGAAAGGCCCAGCTCCCGGGCGGCATGGACCAGTTCGCCGTCTACGGGGACGCCCTTGAGCTTGCCGGCCACGTCCTTCAGAGGTACCGGGACGATCTTGTCATCCTGCAGGGCCACCATGCAGCCGAACTTCCCCTCCCGGATCAGGTTGGCCGCCGCCACGCCGAAGCGGGTGCACAGAAGCCGGTCCCCGGCGCAGGGGGCGCCGCCTCTCTGGAAGTGGCCGGGAACGGCCACCCGGATCTCCTGGCCTGTGATCTGGCGAAGCTCCTCGGCCAGCCGGTAGGACACGGAAGGGTAGGGCATCTGGGCCCGGGCGGCCTTGAAATCCTTCTTGCTCATCTTGGCCTCTTCCTTGGTAATGGCCCCCTCCGCCATGGCCACAATGGAGAACCGCTTGCCGCTGCGCTGGCGGCGGTCAATGGCGGCGGCCACGGCCTTGGCCGAGTAGGGGATCTCCGGGATCAGGATCACGTCGGCGCCGGAGGCAATGCCCGCGTGGAGGGTCAGCCAGCCGGCCTTGTGGCCCATGACCTCCACAATGAACACCCGGCTGTGGGAGAAGGCGGTGGAGTGGATGTTGTCGATGACCTGGGAGGCAATGTCCATGGCGGACTGGAAGCCGAAGGTCATCTGGGTCCCCCACAGATCGTTGTCGATGGTCTTGGGCAGGGTGACGACGTTGATGCCGTTCTGACTGAGCAGGTGGGCGGTCTTGTGGGTGCCGTTGCCGCCCAGGATCACCAGGCAGTCAAACCGCGCCCGGCGGCAGGTGGTCAGCATTTTCTCCAGCTTGGTCTCCTCATTTTCCCCGGCGGTCTGCATAGACTTGAACGGCTGCCTGGATGTGCCCAGGATGGTGCCGCCCAGGGTCAGAATGTCGGAGAAGTCCCGGGGGGACATGGCGTGATAATCTCCCTCGATGAGCCCCCGGTAGCCGTCCCGGATGCCGTAGATGGTCACGTTGCTGCCGAACTCGTTGTACAGGGCCTTGGCCACGCCCCGCAGGGCGGCGTTCAGGCCCTGGCAGTCGCCGCCGCTGGTCAGCATTCCAACTTTCATTTGTGAAACCTCCCTTGAGTGGTCTTTTGTCCACTTCATCATACGACATTTTGACCCAAAAGGGAAGAGGGTTGGCGGAATAATTCTTCCTCCGGAGATTTTACCGGAATTTTACATAGCCGCCCCGTTGCGGCGGCGGAGATTTTGGATTATAATAAAACAAGAATTTGCCGAAATCAGGAAAAAAACGGCGAGGAATTGAGAGGAGGAGATTCCATGGCACAGGGCATTTGGACCCAGGGCTTTACCCAGAACCGGGAGCTTTCCTGGCTGCAATTCAATGCCAGAGTCCTGGAAGAGGCCAAGGACGAGACCGTGCCGCTGCTGGAGCGGCTGAAGTTTCTTTCCATCTTCACCAGCAACTTAGACGAGTTTTACATGATCCGGGTGGGCAGTCTGGGGGACATTGCCGCCGTGGACAAGTCCGGTGTGGACAACAAGTCCGGCATGACCGCCCGGGAGCAGCTGTCCGCCATCTACGCCGCCACAATCCCCCTGTACCAGCAGCGGGACGCGGTGCTGCGGGATGTGGAGAAATGCCTGGAGGACGAGGGCTTGTGCCATGTGTCCATGGAGGCCCTGACCCCGGCGGAGCAGAAGTTCCTGCGCCACTACTTCCGGACCACGGTCCAGCCGGTGCTGTCGCCCCAGATCGTGGACAGCCACCACCCCTTCCCCCACCTAGGCAGCAAGGTGATCCACGTGGGGGCTCTGCTGGGCAAGAAGAAAAGCGAGGGCAAGAAAAAGAGCGAGGTCCTGGGGCTGATCCCCGTGCCCGCTTCCCTGCCCCGGGTGGTCTGCCTGAGCCAGGACCGGGGCCGGTACGTGCTGCTGGAGGAGATTCTCTTCGCCTATTCGGGCATGGTCTTTGAAATGTACGACGTGCTGGAGAAGGTCCTGTTCTGCATCACCCGCAACGCCGACATTCACCTGGACGACGAGCCCTTCTCCCCGGTGCCGAACCTCCAGGAGGAGGACGTCCGGGCCAAAATGGGCAAGCTTCTGCGCCGCCGGGGCCGCCTGCGGGTGGTCCGGGTGGAGCTGTCCAAGCCCATCAGCAACCATTTTACGGAGCACTTCCGCAGCCGCTTCGCCGTGGGTGACAGCCAGATCTTCCTGTCCCGGTCCGCGCCTCTGGACTTAAGCTACGTGTTCTCCCTGGGGGACTTCTTCCCCGAGGGGCGGCGGGCCGCCCTGTCGGACCCTCCCTTCCAGCCCCAGCAGCCGGCCATGCTCCGTCCGGGCCAGAGCCTGATGCACGCGGCCATGAAGCAGGACATCCTCCTGTCTTACCCCTACGAGTCCATGGAGCCGTTTCTGCAGATGATCCGGGAGGCGGCCAACGACCGCAGCGTGGTCAGCATCCGCATTACCATCTACCGTCTGGCCCGGAAGGCCAAGCTGGTGGAGTACCTGTGCGCCGCGGCGGAAAACGGCAAGGACGTGACGGTCCTCATTGAGCTGCGGGCCCGGTTCGACGAGCAGAACAACATCGACTGGTCCGAGCGGCTGGAGGAGGCGGGCTGCAAGGTGATCTACGGCTTCGAAGAGTACAAGGTCCACTCCAAGATCTGCCTGATTACCCGCAATGACCGGGGCGTCATGCGCCACATCACCCAGGTTGGCACGGGCAACTACAACGAGAAGACCGCCAAGCAGTACACCGACGTGTCCCTGGTCACGGCCTCCGACGTCATCGGGGCGGACGCCGCCGCCTTCTTCAAGAACATGGCCCTGGGGAACCTGGAGGGCAGCTACAGCCGTCTTCTGGTGGCCCCCCACGGCCTGAAGGACCCGATTCTGGATCTCATGGACGAGCAGATCGCCCTGGGGGACCGGGGCCGCATTCTGCTGAAGTGCAACTCCCTGACGGACATCGACATCATCCGCAAGCTGGCCCAGGCCTCCCAGGCCGGGGTGAAGGTGGACATGATTATCCGGGGCATCTGCTGCCTGCGGCCCGGCGTGCCGGGGAAGACGGACAACATCACGGTGACCAGCATCGTGGGCCGGTATCTGGAGCACTCCCGGATCTTCTGCTTTGGCCGGGGGGAGAATGAGAAGATGTTCATCTCCTCGGCGGATTTCATGACCCGCAACACCGAGCGGCGGGTGGAGATCGCCTGTCCCATCGACTCGCCTCAGATCCGCTGCCGTCTCCACGGGATTCTGGACGCCATGCTGGCCGACAGCGTCAAAGCCCGGGTCCTCCAGTCCGACGGCAGCTACTGCCGCAAGCCCAGGGCCTACGAGCCCATCTGCGCCCAGGAGGTTCTCATGCGGCAAGCGGTCAGCCAGGCCCAGGAAGCCGCCCGGACCCAGCCCCAGGGCAAGACGGGCCTGTGGCAGAAAATCCGGGAACTGCTGACCCGAAAGTGACCCAATGGAAAGCCGCCGAAGCCTCTTGGCTCTCCTTTTTAAGGAGAGCTGGCACCGGGAGCGAAGGAAGCGGTGACTGAGAGGTTATGCGGCATTGCGTTTTTGTGAGGTGCCGGGGCAGAGGGAAGTGCTCCCTAACCCCTCTCAGTCAGAAATCGGAGATTTCTGACAGCTGCCCGCCGCGGCGGGCCCGGTCGCGGCTCTGACGCTCCACCGGAGCGTCATTCACTCCCGCGACTGCGCTTCGCTTACCCCAAGGGGCGAGCCAAGGGCGGCCTTCGGCCGCCGTGGCTGGAGAAGAGCGGCGGTTTGTTTTATATTCGCGGCAAACAAAGAGGCAGGGGCTGAATCATCAGCCTCTGCCTCTTGCTATGCGTTTCGTTCACAGCGGGTTCTGCTTGATCTTGGCGTACCGCCGGGGGTACTGGGGCGGGGTGGGGGAGACCTTGCGCAGGACGATCACCGCGTGGTTGACGCCGTCCATGGGGTATTCCCTTATCTGCTCCAGCTTCAGGCCCAGACGCCCTATGGCGTTGGCGCACTGGCTCAGCTCATCACGGGCGGCCGCGCCCTTCATGGCCAGCACCGCACCCCCTGGCTTGACGTAGGGGGCCGTCAGCTCCAGCAGGATGTTCAGCCGGGCCACGGCCCGGCTGACGGCGTAGTCGTAGGTTTCCCGGCGGCCGGCCACCGCTTCCTCGGCCCGGCCCGTGATCAATTCCGCGCGGATTCCCAGCTGAGGCAGGATCTGCTCCAGCCACTTCATCCGCTTGCCCAGGGAATCCAGCAGAGTCACCTCCGCTTCGGGACAGCCGATGGCGATGGGTACCCCCGGGAAGCCCGCCCCGCAGCCTACGTCGATGACCCGCCTGCCCGCCAGGTCCGCGGCGGTGAGCACGGTCAGTGAGTCCAGCAGATGGAGCTTGGCCACCTGGGCGTCCTCGGTGATGGCCGTCAGGTTCATGACCTTGTTCTGCTCCACCACGGCTTTTCCGAAGGCGCACAGGGTCTGCCGCTGTTCTTCGCTTAAGTCCAGGCCCAGCCGCGCCAGGCCCTGATCCAATGTGGCTTTCATCATAGGCGTTCACCTTGCGTTGACGATGTCGCTCAGATCCACCTGACTCTCGTCGTAGGGGTCGAAGTGGGACTCCTCTTCGGAGATGGAGGGCAGCACCACGGTCTCAATGTGCCAGTACACCAGCAGGTCGCAGACCTGGTTGTAGGAGGCCAGGCCCGCGTCTTCGCCGCTGGTCCGCAGGTAGGTGTCGTTGACCTGGTTGGCGAAGCCGGTGGCCGCGGAATTCTGATTGGTGTTGAAAAAGGCGCTGTAGTTGTTCAGATCCGCCTTCACCTGGTCGCTGACGCCGCTGGTCACCCGGGCGGCGGCCGCCGCGGCGGACTGGGTGTTCACGCCGCTCAGGGCGTTGTAGCAGTACCGGTAGGCCATGAAGTAGGCCGAGTACTGGAACTCCAGGCTGGGATTGGCGCTGCATGCCAGGAAGGCGGCGAAGTTGGCGTCCCCCTCGGCGGCGATGCACATCCGGTGGGCCATTTCGTGGCACATGGTAAAGGGCAGCAGCACGTCGGGGATCTGGGGGTTCACGCAGGCCTCGCCGGTGAGCCCGAAGGTCACTCCGGTGATGCCCATGGAGGTGTACATGTCCGCCCAGCCCAGCTCCTTCACCGGCTCCCGGGAGCCGGCGAAGACCGGATAGTGGTAGTCGTAGGTCAGGACCCGGAAGCCCTCTCCGGCCTGGTCCGCCAGGGTGTCAAAATCGGCAAAGTCCACATTGCCGCCCGCGTCCCGGCTGACCTGCCCGGCCAGGGTGTTGGCCTTGTCCCGGTAGTACTCCGCGGCCTCCACCAGCTCGTCCAGGGTGTAGCTGGAGGTGTCCAGCCGCAGGTCGTCGGCCAGGTCTCCGGCGTAGTAGTTCAGGCCCCACACCAGGGTGTGGCACAGGTAGATTCCGGCGAACACCGCCGCTACCCAGCCGAACCACTGGATGGGATTCCATTTGAGCACGATCATCAGCACCAGACTGGCCAGAATCATGACCCCCAGGGCCACGGCCAGCATCTGCCACACGGGAAAGTCCACCGTCCCCGTCCATTGGGCCAGATACCCCTGCACGGTGCGGCTGACATAGGGGTAGACCATATCCACCAGGGTGGCGAACCGCTCCCCGAACCCCATCAGGATCCAGGTGATGGCGGCGAAGATCCCGGCTGTCAGGTAGCCGAACCAGTATTTCAATGGGGTCCCTCCTTTCTGTTTGTCAGCGGGCGCGCCTTTCGAACAAGGGCTCCCGCCGGAATCAGGGCATACGCCCCGGGATCATCCATATTCAGCATGCTTTAGTATATCACAGTTTTCGTCAAATGTCTTCCCCCAAATTTTTAATTTTTTACGAAGTTCCCGGCGGCCCGGCGCCGGGGGATTCGGCATAAAAAGTTTGTCCATCTTTTTACAAAATTCTTATTCCCTTTTTGATAAAAAGAAGGTATAATGATGCCGTGGAAAATCCACTACGATATTTATGAGGAGGTACATTATGAAGAAGATCCTGATCTGGATGCTGTCCGTGTGTCTGCTGGCCGGCCTGGCTGTCCCCGCGGCCGCCGCCGAGACCGAGAGCACCCAGGACGACATCGCGATCCTGTACACCAACGATGTACATACCTACATCGACGGTCCCCTGAGCTACAACGTGCTGGCCGGGATTAAGGCCGAGCTGGAGAAGCAGTACGGCTTGGTCCTGCTGCTGGACGCCGGCGACCACCTCCAGGGCACGGCCTACGGCTCCCTGGACCAGGGTGAGTCCATTATCAAGCTCATGAACGAGACCGGCTACGACGCCGCCACCCTGGGCAACCATGAGTTTGACTACGGCATGGAAGTGGCTCTGGAGCGGGTGGACCAGGCGCAGTTCCCCTACCTGTCGTGCAACTTCTACCACGAGGCCGACGGCGTCCGGGGTGAGAACGTCCTGGCTTCCTACCAGCTGTTCGAGGGCGCCGGCGAAGTGATCGCCGTGGTGGGCGTCACCACCCCCGAGTCCTTCACCAAGTCCACCCCCGCCTATTTCCAGGATGAAAACGGCGCGTACATCTACGGCATCTCCGGCGGCGAGGACGGCTCCGCCCTCCAGGCGGACCTCCAGGCGGCCATTGACCAGGCCAAGGCTGAGGGCGCTACCAAGGTCATCGCTCTGGGCCACCTGGGCGCCGATCCTTCCTCCCAGCCCTGGACCAGCGAGGAGACCATCGCCAAGGTCTCCGGCCTGACCGCCTTCATCGACGGCCACTCCCACACCGTGGAGGAGGGGAAGCTGGTTGCCGACAAGGACGGCGCCGAGGTCCTGCTGGCGCAGACCGGACAGTACTTTGACCGCGTGGGCATGATGGTCATTGACGGCGAGACCGGCGAGGTCACCAGCGACTTCATTGAGTACACCGAGCTGACCGAGCCCGTCCTGGACGCCGACGGCAACCCCGAGAAGGACGAAGACGGCAACGAGGTGACCCAGGTTGTGGGCTATGAGCTGGTCAGCGATCTGTACACCGGCGAGGCCTGGCCCGTCAAGGACAGCGCCACCCTCACCGGCTGGCTGAACAAGGTGGAGACCGAACTGGGCGAGGTCATCGGCTCTGCCGCCGTGACCCTGGACAACTACGCCGCCGACGGCACCCGTCTGGTCCGGTCCCAGGAGACCAACACCGGCGACTTTGCCGCTGACGCCCTGTACTACCTGTTCGACAGCATGGACATGGATGTGGATGTGGCCATTATGAACGGCGGCGGCGTCCGGAATACGGCTGTCACCGGCGACATCTCCTTCCTGACCTGTAAGAGCATTCACACCTTCGGCAACGTGGCCTGCCTGCAGACCGTCACCGGCCAGCAGATTCTGGACGCCCTGGAGTGGGGCTCCCGGATGGCTGGCTCCCAGGAGGAGTGCGGCGGCTTCCTCCAGGTCTCCGGCCTGACCTACAAGATCGACACCGAATGGCCCGACTCCACCCAGCAGGATGACAAGGGCGTGTGGATCGGCGCCCCCACCGGCGGCTACCGGGTCCACGACGTGAAGGTCTACAACAAGGAGACCGACACCTGGGACGACCTGGATCTGGCCGCCAGCTACAACCTGGCCGGCTACAACTACACCCTGCGCGACCTGGGCGACGGCTACAACATGTTCTCCGGCGCGGTGAACGTGCTGGACTACGTCATGGAGGACTACATGGTTCTGGCCAACTACGTTCAGGCCTTTGAAGGCGGCGTGGTAGACGCCACCAACTCCCCCCTGATGGCCAAGTACCCCGGCTTCACCGTGGACTACGGCACCGTGGAAGGCTCCGGCCGCATTGTCATGGCCGCCGCCCAGCGTGAGACGGAACCCACGCAGGCCGCTACCGAGGCTGCCACCGAGGCCGCCACCGAGGCCCCCGCTGAGACCACCGCTCCCGCCGCCGACGAGGCGGAAGGCGGTTCCTCCACCGGCGTCATCGTGGCCGTGATCTGCGTCCTGGCCCTGGCCGTGGTGATCTTTGTGGTGAAGAAGAAGAAGTAAACCCCGCCCGCCTCCCGAAAGCCGGGAGCGCAGAGACAGCAAAAAATGGAGGCAGAGACTGAAATTCGGTCTGTGCCTCTTTTTTGCCGCGAAGAAAGGACGAAGCCGCCGCCGCGCCCTTGGCTTGCTCCCCCCTCGGGGGAGCACTTGCCGTTATCTCAGCACTTCACAAGAACGGGGTGCGGCTTTAACCTCTCAGTCACCGTCCGCTTCGCTCCCGGTGCCAGCTCTCCTTAAAAGGAGAGCCAAGAAGCCTCGGCGGCCGAAGGCCGGCCCCGGCTCTCCTGAAAAAGGAGGGCCAAGGGGCTGCGGCTTTATTGCCCGCGCTGCTTGTTCAGCCGGTCCGCTTTGTGGAACAGGACGTAGCCTGCGGCGAAGTTGATCAGCAGGACGCCCACGGCGAGGTTTTCGTTCTGCAGCTCCAGGCCGAAGACGTTGATCCGAATCCCGGCGGTGAACTGGCTGACCAGGGAGACCATGGTCATGCCCACGAAGGAGGCGCCCTTGCCGCAGATGTCCATGAGGCCGTAGTATTCGCCGCTGCGGTTGGCGGGGATGATCTTGCCCAGGTAGCTGCGGCTCAGGGCCTGAATGCCGCCCTGGAACATGCCCACGGCCACGGCCAGGACCCAGAACTGCCACTGGGTCACCAGGAACACGGCGAACAGCGTAATGAGGGTGTAGGCCAGAATGCAGATCCGGATCAGCAGCCCCGTGTCATAGCGGGCGGACAGGCGGCCGAAAAGGATGGCGAAGGGGAAGGCCACGATCTGGGTCAGCAGCAGGGCCAGCAGCAGCCCCGTGGTGTCCAGGCCCAGGGCCGTGCCGTAGGCCGTGGCCATGTCGATGATGGTGTACACGCCGTCGATGAAGAAGAAAAAGGCCGCCAGATACACGAAGATGTGCTTTTCCTTCCGGGCGTCTTTCAGGGTCCGGCCCAGCTGGCGGAAGGCCTCGGTCAGGGCTCTGCTTTGGCCCTCCACATAGGCGGTCTGCCGGTAGTTCCGGACCAGGGGCGCCGCGCACAGGGCCCACCACAGGGCGGTGATCAGGAAGGCCAGGAGCATGGCCGCCGGCTGGTCCATGCCGAAGCGCTGGTGGAACAGCACCAGGACCAGGCACACCACGAAGGGGATCACGGAGCCGATATAGCCGTAGGCGTAGCCCATGGAGGAGATCTTGTCCATCCGCTCCGGCGCCGTCACCTCGGGCAGCATGGAGTCGTAGAAGACGATGCTCGACGAGTAGCCCACCCGGGCAACCACGAACAGGACCAGAAAGGCCAGCCAGCCGGGGGCCAGGCCCAGCGCGGCGCAGGCGGCCACCCCCAGGATTACGCAGAGGCAGAAAATGGGCTTTTTGAATTTCCGGTCCGCCAGAGCTCCGCAGACGGGTCCGATCAGGGCCACCAGCACCGTGGCGGCGGACCCGGCGTAGCCCCAGTAGCTTAAATACAGGTCTTCATCCACCCCGCCGGCGGAGGCCAGGGCGTTGAAGTAGATGGGAATCAGAGTGGACACCATGAGGATGAAGGCGGAGTTGCCCACATCGTAGAGCATCCAGCTCTTTTCCAGCTTGGTCAGTTGAAATTTCATGGGCGCTTGTACTCCTTAAGCCTTCAGCCGAAGCTGGACTGGAAGTCCTCGCCCAGGGGAGTCTGGTCCGCCATGTGGGCGGTCAGCTGCTCCAGCAGGGTCAGGTAGTGCTTCTGGCAGCGGTTGAACCGGGCCAGCAGCTCGCTGTCCATGCGCTGGTATTCCGGCACGCTCTCCCGGGGGACCAGGCTGTCGCAGAGGCTGGGCCGGATTCGCTTCAGAAGCTTCTCCCGCTTGTCCCGATCGCCGGAGAGGAAGCACAGGCACCAGGCCATGTTCCGGACGCTGCGGTGGACGCTGCCGGGGGTGGCGGGGGGATAAAAGGCGGCCACGGTGACGCACTCACCGCGGGTCAGCTTGACCTTGCCGCTGTGGTCCTGGGCGTGGGGGGCGGCGATGCCGTCGGCGGCCATGAGATACCGGTCAAACTCCGATTCCAGGGCGATGTGCCGGGCCTGGCCCTGCTCCACCACCTGGTTGACATAGGGATGACACCCGGAGTCCAGGCAGTAGTGGCCCAGCAGGCCGTACAGATAGGACCGGGCGGCTTCGCTGGTTGCCTGGGCGCAGGCGCGGGTAAAGAACTCCTGGCCGCTCTGGCGGTGGAAGGTCCCGCCCAGGTCTCCCACCTGAGTCTTTATGACGGGGTTGTAGTAGAAAAACAGGTCCGGGCCTTGCAGGCCCATGTCGTACAGCCGCCGGAACCGGTGGATGCACTGCTTCACATCCGGGGGCAGGGTGGAAAGCAGCTGCTTGCCGAATCGGTAGTGGGCGTAAAAGGCTGGCATGGAGATCACCTCTCTTTAATATCTGTCTCCGGACCGGCGGTCCGGAAGCCGGAATCATTATAGCCCAACCGCCGCCATAAATCTACCTTTTTTCTTCAAATAATTGAAAAAACTTGGGAGTTTACATAATATTTGAAAGAAAAACGGGGCTCCGCCGCGCCTTGCGGTATGGCCGGGACTGTGGTATAATGGCGCAAACAAGGCAAAGGAAGGGCGCTGTCATGGAAACACGAAAGCTTTACTACGAAGATCCCCACCTGGACCGGTTTACGGGAACGGTTGTGTTATGTAACCCAACGGAAGGGGGCTGGGAGGTGGTCACCGACGCCACGGCCTTCTACCCCGAGGGTGGGGGACAGGCCTGGGACACGGGCTCCCTGGGCGGACGCCGGGTCCTGGCGGTCCGGGAGGCAGGCGGGGCCGTGATTCATCTGTGCGACGGACCCCTGGAGCCGGGACAGGAGGCGGAAGGGGTCATCGACTACGGCCCCCGGTTCCACCGGATGCAGCAGCACTCCGGGGAGCACATTGTCTCCGGCATCCTCCACCGCCGCTATGGAGCCCACAACACGGGCTTTCACATGGGGGCGCAGTGCACCACCATTGACTTTGACACGGCGATCCCCCTTTCGGACCTGAAGGAGGTGGAGGCCGAGGCCAACCGGGCGGTGTGGCTGGACCTGCCTGTGCGCTGCTGGTATCCGGAGCCGGAGGACCTGAAAACCATTGCCTACCGGAGTAAGAAGGCCCTGGACTGGCCCGTCCGCCTGGTTCAGGTGCCGGGCTTCGACTGCTGCGCCTGCTGCGGAACCCATGTGGTACGGACCGGGGAAATCGGCCCTGTCAAGCTGCTGAGCGCGGTGAGCTTCCGGGGCGGCACCCGGCTGGAGATGGCCTGCGGGGCCAGGGCTATGGAGATCCTCAACGGCGCTTACGATCAGAACCGGCTGGTGTCGAAGACCTTCTCGGCCCCGCCGGAGGCCACCGGGGCGGCGGCGGAGCGGATGAAGGAGCTGCTGGCCCAGAAGGACTACCGGATCGGAGAGTTGGAGCGGCGGGTCCGGGCGGGGATTGCCGGACTGTACCGGGGGGCCGGGGACGTGGTCCACTTCGAGCCGGGCCTGGACAGCGGACAGCTGCGGGAGCTGGCCGACGCCATTGCCCAATGCTGCGGCGGCATTGCCTGCTGCTTTACGGGCAGCGACGAAGGGGGCTACGCCTACTGCCTGGTTGCCAGGGACGCGGATCTGCGGCTGCTGGGCAAGGCCATGAACGCCGCCCTCAACGGCCGGGGCGGGGGCAAGAGCGCCATTCAGCAGGGCCGGGTCAACGCTTCGGAAGAGAAGATCCGGAGCTTCTTCGCGGGAAGGTAAGACCGCGGTGCTGAGTATTTTTAGTAGGAGGAATACCCATGTACAAGATCGGAAGTCTCCCCACGGGGGCCAGGAACTCCATTGCCGATGTGGAGGGGGTCCGGGTGGGACATTGCACCGTCGATACCCCGGACCATAAGACCGGCGTCACCGTGGTCCTGCCCTGTGCGGGAGATGTCTACCGTGACAAGCTCACCGCCGCCTGCCATGTGCTCAACGGCTTCGGCAAGACCACCGGCCTCATCCAGATCCGGGAGCTTGGCACCCTGGAGACCCCCATCGCCCTGACCAACACCCTCAACGTGGGGCTGGTCCAGGACGCCTTGGTGGAGTATATGTGCCGTCAGGCCGAGGCGGCGGACTACCAGATTACCACCGTCAATCCCGTGGTCTGCGAGTGCAACGACAGCTCCCTCAACAACATCCGCCGGCGGGCCGTGACCCAGGACCATGTGCTCCGGGCCATTGAGACCGCCTCTGCGGACTTCGCTCTGGGAGACGTGGGGGCGGGGAAGGGCATGACCTGCTTCGGCTTGAAGGGGGGCATCGGCACCGCCTCCCGGCAGATGGTCCTGGGGGGCGAGACCTTCACCCTGGGTGTCCTGGCCCTGACCAACCACGGCTCCATGCCCGACCTGATCCTGGCCGGGACCCCCGCCGGGGAGAGGATTCAAAGGGACCTGGACCAGACTGCCCGGCCGGACAAGGGCAGCTGCATTCTCATTGCCGCCACGGACCTGCCCCTCTCCTCCCGCCAGCTGGGCCGGGTGATCCGCCGGGGCAGCGTGGGCCTGGCCCGGATGGGCAGCTACATCGGCCACGGCAGCGGCGAGGTCTTCCTGGGCTTCACCACCGCCCACCGGGTCCGGGAGGAGGCGGTGTTCCAGACCTTCCGGCTGCTGGGCGAGGAACAGCTGGACCTGCCCTTCCGGGCCATGGCGGAAGCCGCCGAGGAGGCGGTGCTTCGGTCCATGCTGGAGGCCCGCGCCGTGACGGGCTTCCGGGGAACCTGCCGTCACAGCCTGGGGGAGGTTTGGAAGACAGAATAAGGCCGGGGACACAAAATAATAAATGCGGACCCGGCCGGTTTGGCTCGGGTCCGCGTTTTCTTTACTGCTTTTTATCCGTATGGTACAGCTTGTCCACCACGGCGGCCAGTTCCCCGGGGCTCTGCCGGTAGTCGTTCAGGCGCCACTGAAGCAGCAGGCCCATCATGCCGCACAGGAAGAAGACCATGTCCTCCCGGCTTGACAGATGGGGGTTGCGCAGGTCCTTGCGCATGGGGTTCAGGCACTTGGCCGCCCGGTTCTGGAGAACCAGCATCAGATTGTCCCGCAGGATCAGCTCCAGAATCTGCCGGTTTTCCTGCCAGAAGCGGAAGAAGGCCTCCAGCTTGGGCTGGTCGATGCCCTGGGCGAAGTACTCGATGGTGTAATCGATGACGGTGTGGTCCAGCAGGGCGTACAGACAGCCGTCCTTGCAGCTGAAATACCGGTAGAAGGATTTTCGGGAAATGTCCATCTTCTGGCAGATATCCGAAACGCTGATCTGCTGATAGGGGGTCTGCCGCATCAGCTCCAGCAGACATTGCTCAAAGGCCTGCTGCCGCTGGGCGCTCTCCTCTGTGCTGCAGTGCATGTAGGTGGGTTCTGGCATAGGGCCACTTCCTTTCCTTGCGCCCCGCCGGGGCGTCGTGCAGCCCGGCCTCCGGGGGACGGGACAACCATGCCTACATGATACATGATTTCCCGGTTTTGTCAACAGGCCGCGGACATCTTCCGGCGAAAAAGGGGGAGAAACCGCTGTGGACGGACGCCTGCCCTCCGGATAAAAACAAGGCCGGGCCGGGTCTTTCTTCAGGCCCCCTTCAGCGTAAAGGTGATATTTCTGACATATCTCTGTCAAGTTGGCAATTTTCATAAAAATTCATTTTGAAAATTTCTTTCCAGGGTTACATAAATTTAACTTTGTCCACTTGTTTTCGGTTTGTTCACAAAATATAATATGTACATTACTTGCGGCCGATTATTTTCTTTGTGAAATAGCCGCAGAGATGGAGGTTATATCATGGCAAATAATGTACAATTAGACGAACGAGGTTACCGAAAGTTCGGCATGCGCGACAAGCTAGCCTATGCCGCCGGTGACTTCGGCTGCAACATGAGCTTCGCTCTGAAGGGCACGATGACCATCTTCTGGACCCAGTTCATGGGCGTTGGCAACGTTGCCATGTCGACCATGCTGCTGCTGGTGCAGGTGTGGGACGCCATCAACGACCCCGTCATCGGCAGCATGGTAGACGCGGACCGCCGTCAGTACAAGCGCAACAAGTTCCTGCAGTACATCTGGGTGGGCTCCATCGGCCTGCTGGTCGCCGGCGCCTTCTGCTTCATCCCCTGGAAGAGCGCGCCTATGGTGGCTAAGTACATCATGTTCGTGGCCGGCTACATCCTCTGGGACGCCTTCTACACCATCGCCAACGTGCCCTACGGCTCCATGCTGAGCTTGATCACCAATGATCCCGTAGAGCGCGCCCAGCTGTCCACCTGGCGCTCCGTGGGTTCCCAGGGCGGCAACATCGTCACCATGATCGCCCTGCCCATCCTGATCTACGACGCCTCCAACAACCTGATGGGCGAGCGGGTCTTCTTCATCGCCCTGCTCATGGGCCTGATCGGCTTCGTCTGCTTCCAGTTCATGATCCGCAACACCGTCGTCCGTGTGGACCAGAACATCCAGCTGAAGGAAGACATGCCCAAGTTCAACGTCCTGAAGGCCATGGGCAACTTCTTCCGTAACCGCGCCGCCGTGGGCGCCACCTTGATGCCTGTGGGCATGTTCATCGGCGTTTATGGCGTTTCCACCGCCGGCACCGTCCTGTTCCAGTCCTACTTCCAGAATGCCCGGATCTCCGGCTTTGTCAACATGCTGTCCATGCTGGGCATGTTCGCATTTATGCCCTTCGTCGCCCCCATCGTTAAGAAGGTCGGCAAGAAGGAAGCCGTCACCATGGGCTTGATCGTCTCCATCTGCGCTTACGTGCTCATGATGGTCCTGCCCATCACCCCCGACGGCAAGGGCCTGGCCCTGTACGTCATGTGCCAGGTCCTCGCCGCTCTGGGCAACGGCATCAACTCCTGCGTCAGCTGGTCCCTCATGGCCGACGCCATGGACTACGAAGAGTGGAAGTTCAATGAGCGCAACGAAGGCACCACCTACGCCATGCACTCCTTCTTCCGGAAGCTGGCTCAGGGCATCGGCCCCTCCCTTGGCCTGCTCATCATGGGCATGCTGGGCTACGACGGCACTTTGGGCGCCGCTCAGACCATGCAGACCCAGATGAATCTGCGCTACCTCGTGCCCTGCGGCTACCTGTTCGCCGGAGCCGTGCAGCTGATCGGCATTGCCCTGGTTTACAACCTGGATAAGAAGACCCTGGGCGTCATGCAGAAGGAGCTGGACGAGCGCCGCGGTTCCAAGAAGTAATTTCCGAAAAACTCCATAAAAAACTCCATAAAATCGATCCCCCGGAAACCGCCGGTTTCCGGGGGATTTCTGTGGCTGAGGAAAGGGGGGTGGCCTGGCTCAGTCCAGCACCGTGCCGTCGGGCCGGAACAGGGGCAGCTTCTCCAGGTACACCAGATCCTCCCGGTCCTGGGCGTCGCCCTCGGCCAGAATGGCCATGCGGCCGCAGATCTCGCCGCCGGCCTTCTCCACCAGGGCCTCCAGGGCCTTCAGGCTCTCGCCGGTGGAGATCACATCGTCCACGAGGAGGATCTTCTTGCCCTTCATCAGGGCGGCGTCGGCGCCGTCCAGGAACAGGGTCTGCTCCTTGGCCGTGGTGATGGACCGGACGCTGACGCGGAAGAGGTCCCGCATGTACAGCTTCGGCGCCTTCCGGGCCAGAATGTACTTGCTGTCTCCGGCCTGGCGGGCCATTTCGTGGGCCAGGGGAATGCCCTTGGCCTCGGCGGTGAGGATGTAGTCATAGGCCGGGGCCTTGGCCAGCAGCTCCCGGGCGCAGGCCACGGTGAGCTCCGGATCGCCGAAGATCACAAAGCCGGCAATGGAGAGCTGGTCGTTCAGCGGACAAATGGGAAGGTCCCGCTCCAGTCCCGCGACTTTCATACGATAGAACATGGGGAACAACTCCTTATATAATAGTATCTGAAGTCATTATACAATCCTGAAAGGAAAAGTCAAGCACGGGAAAACCCCGGCATCCTTTCGGATACCGGGGTTTCCGCGAAAGAGTTTGGAAAGAAGAGAGGTAGAAAAGAGGATCTACGGAGTGAAAGGAAGCGGCTCACGGCTTCCGCAACCTTTCTGTAATCAAGATACGATAGGGTTTTGAACATCAGTTGACAGAAATGAAAACAAAATTCGACAAATCTGTGAATGTATTTTCCGCCCTTGTCATGCACCTTGACTGCAAAAGGACTGGACAAGGGCCGCCGTATGTGGTATAATCCTGAAGAACCTGACACTAAGCGGTTGGCTGCGTGAAAGGCGCGGATTGTACCAACAGCTCCGGAGCGCTCCGGGGCCTTTGCCGCTGCCCGTTCCGGGGGAGCGGCCCGTTCTCTTTTGGGAGGAATTGACTATGCAGACACGGATCGCGGTTATGAGCATCATCGTCGAGGACCTGGAGGCGGCCCCCGCCGTCAACGACCTGCTCCACGAACATGCCCAATACATTCTCGGCCGGATGGGAATTCCCTACCGCAGCCGGGGCGTGAGCATCCTGTCCGTGGCCATGGACGCTCCCCAGAACACCATTTCCGCCCTTTCCGGCAGGATCGGAAGTCTGCCGGGCGTCAGCGTCAAGACAGCCTTCTCCAGTGTCGTCTATGAAAGGGAGGAAACACTATGAACAAGAACATTCGATGGATCACCCAGACCGCCGTCATGCTGGCCCTGCTGCTGGCCCTGCAGACCCTGACCAAGGGCTTCGGTCAGCTGGTCACCGGCACCTGCGTCAACGCCGTGCTGGCCCTGACCGCTCTGCTGGTGGGCTTGAACAGCGGCCTGGTGGTGGCGCTGATCTCTCCGGTGGCGGCCTATCTTCTGGGCATCGCCCCCCAGATTCTGACGGTCCCGGCCATTATGGTGGGCAACGGCGTGTATGTGGCCATGTTGTATTTCATGGACCGGGAGGGCCGGAAAGGGACCCTGATCGCGGGCTGGATTCTGGCCTCGGTGGCCAAGTTCGCGGTTCTGTATCTGCTGGTGGTAAAGGTCATCTGCGGCATTGCGGCTGAGGCCCTGCTGGCGGCGGGGACCCTGAAGGCGCCCATGATCGACACCTTCAGCGCCATGTTTACCTGGCCCCAGCTGTTCACGGCCCTGGCCGGCGGCGCCGCGGCCCTGGCGGTTCTGCCGGTCCTGCGCAAGGCCCTGCGCCGGTGAGGCTATCGCTTGCCCCCAGGGGCGAAGGGCGGAAGGGAATGCGGGCCACGGCGGCCAAAGGCCGTCCTTGCCTCCCCCAAGGGGGGAGCGCTTGCCCCTTTCTCTGCGCTTCAGAAAGAACGCAGTACGGCATGACCTCTCAGTCACCGCTTCCTTCGTCAGCGGTGCCAGCTCTCCTTAAAAGCAGAGCCAAGGGGCGGCCCTGGGGGCTGCGGGCTGGGGCAAGTCCATAAGAATAAAAAATATATAGAAAACTTTTCCGAATCCTGAAACCAAGCTCCCGGCTTTGTCGAGATATTAAGTGAAGGAGGGAAGAACCTATGAAACAGAAACGAATTTTGACCTGGATTCTGGTCATCGTCCTGGCCGTGTCGGTGCTGGCCGGCTGCGGGGGAAGCTCCGGAACCAAAATGGCGGATAGCGCGGCGGTTGTCAACATGTCCCGCAGCGATTCCGCGGCAGGCGCGGCGGAGGAGCCTCAGGAGGCTGTGAACGCGGATGTGGAGATGGAATATGCCGGCACCGTCTCCTATACGCCTCCGAAGTACCAGGAGGAGGGGGAAGCCGCCGAGGCTACGGTTCCCGATGACCGCAAGTGGATCGTCACCGTCCATATGAGCGCCGAGACCGAGGACCTGGACGCCCTTCTGGCCGGGCTGACGGAGCAGATCAGCCAGATGAACGGCTATGTGGAGGACCAGAACGTCTACAACGGCAGCGCGTACTCCGGCCGCCGCTACCGCAGCGCCTCCATGACCATTCGGGTGCCCGCTTCGGATGTGGATGGGTTCACCCAGGCGGTGACGGGCCTGGCCAACGTGGTCAGCCAGGAGAAGAACCTGGAGGACGTGACCCTGAGCTATTCCGAAACCGAGAACCGGGTGGAGTCCCTTCAGACCGAGCAGGAGCGGCTTATGGAGCTGCTGGCCCAGGCCGATACGCTGGAGGAGATTCTGCAGATCGAGGACCGGCTCACGGAGGTCCGCTATGAGCTGGAGAACTACGGCTCCCGGCTGCGGCTGTACGACAACCAGATCAACTACGCCACCATCTACCTGAACATCGAAGAGGTTCAGGAGTACACCCCCGTGGAGGAGCCCTCCCTGTGGCAGCGGATCACCACCGGCTTCGGCGACAGCCTGAAGCAGCTGGGCCAGAGCCTGCAGGATCTGCTGGTGTGGTGCGTGGAAGTCCTGCCCTTCCTGGTGGTCTACGGCGGCATTGCGCTGGCGCTGATCCTGCTCATCCGCCGCTTCCGGAAAAAGCGGAAGGCCAAAAAAACCGGCCAAGCGGAGAAGCCGGAGAAACCGGAGGACCAGGAGAAGAAGTAAAGGGTCCCTTGGCTCTCCTTTCAAGGAGAGCTGGCACCGGCGACGCAGGAGCCGGTGACTGAGAGGCCAAAGCCGCACCGCGTTTTTGTGAGGTGCTGAGGTAAGGGTAAGTGCTCCCATACCCCTCTCAGTCAAAAATCAGAGATTTTTGCCAGCTGCCCGCTGCGGCGGGCCCGGTCGCGGCTCTGACGCTCCACCGGAGCGTCATTCACTCCCGCGACTGCGCTTCGCTTACCCCGTGGGGGGAGCCGAGGGCGGGGGGAAGTTTCTTTGCCTTACCAAAACGGAAACCAGAGAGCCCGCGGCTCTCTGGTTTTTTCTGAGAAGGGCGTATCCCATGGGGCGCAGCCGGGTAAAAATACGCCGGGTCCCGGAATGGCTGACTCTGGGACCCGGCGCGCTGCTTCAGTAATTGCCCACCTCGGCGGACTTCAGCTGCAATTGAAGCTTGTCCGCGATCAGGGCGATGAACTCGGAGTTGGTGGGCTTTCCCTTGGTGTTGGATACGGTGTAGCCGAAGAACCGCTGTAAGGTATCCAGGTCCCCGCGGTCCCAGGCCACTTCGATGGCGTGGCGGATGGCCCGCTCCACCCGGCTGGGGGTGGTTCCGAAGGTCTTGGCCACCTGGGGATAGAGGACTTTGGTGATGGCGTTGATTACGTCCATGTCGTTGACCGCGATGATGATGGCCTCCCGCAGATACTGGTAGCCCTTGATGTGGGCAGGGACCCCGATCTCGTGGATGATGCTGGTGACCATGGACTCAATGCTGTCCTTGCCCGAGCGGCGCTGGACCGGATACCGCAGGCTCTCCCCACCCCGGATCTCCTCCAGCCGCTCCACCAGAACACCAATGTCGCAGGGCTTCAGCATCAGATACCGAACCCCCAGATTGGCCGCCGCGGCGGAGACGTAGTCCGACACAAAACAAGATGTGGCCAGAGTCCTGGGCTTGCGGTCCATGCCGCTGAGGGCCTTGAGAACGCTGATGCCGTCTTTCTTGGCCAGCATCAGATCCAGAACCAGCAGATCCGGCTTCCGGTCTTCGATGAGCCGCAGAGCTTGCTCCCCGTCCGCGGCGGTCCCAACCACCTGAAAGCCGTCGGCCCGCTGCAAGGCGGCGGTGAGCCCGGCGCAAAAGTCTTCCGCGCCGTCGGCAATGAGTACAGTTGTAGCGTGTTCCATAGATTCCTCTCCTGTCATGTAAAATTACTCCCCTGTCCGCGGCCTCGCAGCCGCGTGCGACAAATTAAGAATACCATGACAACCCCGGTTTTGCAAGGAAAAACCAAAATAATCGTTCGTCAAATATCGATATAAAACGCTTAAATGTGGCGTAAAACGGAACTTTTTCGCATAATTCGACAAAAAGAGACCTTCCCCGCGCCCTCCATTGACGCCGGGGCCGCCCTGTTGTAAAATAGACAAAACCCCCGGCGGGAGCCGGGGACGCGATTGTGAAGGAGCATCGATATGGAAAACAGAATCAACGGCCTGCGGCGGTTCCTGGACGCCTCCCACAGCGTCTACCATGCCAGGGCCTGGGTGGAGGAAGAACTGAAGTCCAGGGGCTTTACGGAGCTCAGCGAGGCGGACGCCTGGTCCCTGGTTCCCGGGGGGCAGTATTATGTCACCCGGGGAGGCACGGCCCTCATAGCCTTCCGGATTCCGCAGGGCAGCCCCACGGGCTTTCTCATGAGCGCGGCCCACACGGACCGGCCCTGCTTCAAGCTCAAGGAGAACTATGAGCTGGCCGGGACCTACACCCGGGCGGCGGTGGAGGGCTACGGCGGCATGCTCATGGCCCCCTGGCTGGACCGGCCCCTGTCCCTGGCGGGCCGGGTGTTCGTCCAGACCGAAGAGGGCCTGGAGGAGAAGCTCATCGACATAGACCGGGACCTGCTGCTGATCCCCAACGTGGCCATCCACATGAACCGCCAGGCCAACGACGGCTGGAAGTGGAACCCCGCCGTGGACACCATTGCCCTGGTTGGCAGCAAGGAGGCCGCGGGGAAGCTGGAGAAGCTTCTGGAGCAGGCGGCGGGAGGGAAGATCCTGGGCCGGGACCTGTATCTGTACGTCCGCCAGAGCAGCAGCGTCTGGGGCGTGGACAGCGAGTACCTGTCCGCCCCGGCCCTGGACGACCTGGAGTGCGTCTGGTGCTGCGCCCAGGGCTTCCTGAATGCCGGAGGCAGCCGGGCTGTGGGGGTTCTGTGCCTGTTTGACAGCGAGGAGGTGGGCTCCCTGTCCTGCCAGGGGGCGGACTCCAGCCTGCTGCTCCAGACCCTCCAGCGGATCTGCGGCTGTCTGGGCCTGGAGCTGCCCAGGATGCTGGCCCGGTCCTTCCTGGTCTCGGCGGACAATGCCCACGCGGTCCATCCCAACCATCCGGAACTGGCCGACCCGGCCAACGCCCCCACTCTGGGCGGCGGCGTGGTGGTCAAGTACAACGCCTCGGGCCGCTACTGCACCGACGGCTTCAGCGGGGCGGTCTTCCGCAGGCTGTGTCAGAAAGCCGGGGTGCCGGTTCAGAGCTATCACAACCGGGCGGACATCCCCGGCGGCAGCACCCTGGGCCGGATCTCCCTGGCCCAGGTCAGCGTGTCCACCGTCGACATCGGCCTGGCCCAGCTGGCCATGCACTCGTGCTACGAGACCGCCGCGGTCCGGGACGCCCTGGCCCTGGAAGACGCCATGACCGCCTACTACAGCGCGACCCTGGAACGCAGGGACGGGATCTGGAAATTCCAATAAACGTCCGCGCCGGAGAATCCGCGCCCCTTGGCGCTCTGGACCGCGCCGCTGACCCAGGAAGGGGGAGCCAAGGGCGGCCTTCAGCCGCCGGGGCGCGAATAACTTGAGGCAGAGGCTGAACGTTTGGCCTCTGCCTCTTTGTTTGCGTTGAATAAGGGGAAAAAATCCTCCGGCGCGGGTGCGTCGGAGGCGATTCCGGTTCCGGGGCGGCCGCGGGATTTCTGTTCGGGCCGGATTACGGGGCCGGCGGGCCGTACCCGTCGGTTCGAAGAATGTCTTTGGTCGCGCGGATCATCCGCGCAATGGCTTTCAGCTCCCGGTTGGAGCAGTCGGAAAGGAGTTCCGAAATTTCTCCGTAAGAGATATGCCGCGTCTGCTCCAGACTGTCGTAGACCAGGCTGTCCAGAGAGGCGCCCAGCGCGTTGGCTAGCTTGACCAGAGTGGGCAGACTGACCTTGGTGGCGCCCCGTTCGATGTGGGAGATGTTGGACGGCTCAATGCAGGACGCCTCGGCCAACTGTGCCTGGGTCAAACCGGACTTGACGCGGAAGGCCCGCAGTCTGCGGCCCAATTTCAGATAGTCGATCTCCACATTTTCTCCCTCCCTTTCGGATATTGGTATTGTATATCCGATTTGGATATGATAAAATAACATAAATATCCGAATAGGATATATATTCAAGTAAAATAAGGCGGCGGAAGCGAAGCGCGGCAGAAAAAACCTCCGACGCAGGTGCGTCGGAGGCAATTATGGTTCCAGCCGGTCTTCCTGAAACAGAGGCGAGGCGAAGAAGTCGCTGAGGCTGATCTCCAACCCCTGGCACAGTTCGTGGATCACACGAAGCTTTACGGAGTCGTAGGAGCAGTGGATTACGTTGGCAATGGTGGACTTCGGGACGCCGCTTCGCATATACAGCTGATACTGGGTCATGCCCTTCTGCTCCAGCAGCTGGCACAGCCGCAGGCTTACCGCTTCGTTCAGTTTCACTTTCACCACCACCTTAAGCGTATTATAGGAACACGGACCCGAAAATTAGTACCTGTAGCTGTACTAACGTAAGATTATGTGATATCATGACAATCGGGAGGCGATGGCAATGAACGTTACATTCTGCGGGCATTCCCAGGTCTGTGACCGGGAGCGGGTCCGCGCCTGGCTGGTCCGTGTGGTTCGGGCGCTCATCGAAGAGGGGGCTGACGTCTTTTATCTGGGCGGGTATGGGGAATTTGACCGGATGGCGGCCTCGGTTCTGGGACAGCTGAAAGATCAGTACCCCCACATCCAACGGATTCTGGTTCTGGCCTATCTGAACCGGAAACAGGACCTGACCGGATACGACGACACAACCTATCCGCCTCTGGAATCCGTACCGCCCCGCTATGCCATTGTCCGCCGGAACCGGTGGATGGTGGAGACGGCGGATTTGGTTATCGGTTATGTGACCCACGATGGGGGCGGAGCGGCAGGGACCCTTCGGTATGCCGGAAGAAAGAAGAAACAGATCCTCTGCTATCCGGAGATTCCGGAAGAGAAATTGACGGAACCGCTCATTTCGGGCGCGGATGGGTGATGTGCCTGCTTCCGCTTCCGCAAAAAAGCGCGCGCCGCGCGCCTTTTGACAGAGGAGCCATGGGGTTTGGTGGAAATCTGGCAGGTTATACAAAAAACGCCGCAAAAAACTGTCGGAAGCCACGATTGCGGGAGCGTTGAAATTGTGTTATCATAGGTCTATCCCGGTGGATTGGGACTACTCCACTAAAAATAGTTTCAATACCGCTGAAATTAAGGAGGAAAACCCGTCAGACTCACGGTGCGGCAGTGTGGAGACCTGTCGTAATGCCTTCGGAATTTCGCTTTCCGAAGCGCGAGAATACGCGCGAAAGGCTCGGCGTATTCGGAGTCGTAAACAATGGCAACTTTGACCCTGAAGAACGTAAAGAAAATCTACCCCTTCAACGGCGACGACGCCAAGCAGAACAAGAAAAAGAAGAAGAACGACGAGCCCGAGAAGAAGAAGTCCAACCTCCAGATCACCGATAAGGGCGTTGTGGCGGTTCAGGAGTTCAATCTGGAGATCGCGGACAAGGAATTCATCGTCCTGGTCGGCCCCTCCGGCTGCGGCAAGTCCACCACTCTGCGTATGATCGCCGGCCTGGAAGAGATTTCCGAGGGCGAACTGTACATCGGCGACCGCCTGGTCAACGACGTGGCTCCCAAGGACCGCGACATCGCCATGGTCTTCCAGAACTACGCTCTGTACCCCCATATGACCGTGTATGACAACATGGCCTTCGCCCTGAAGCTGCGTCACGCTCCCAAGGAGGAGATCGACAAGAAGGTCCGCGAGGCTGCCGAGATCCTGGACATCACCCAGTACCTGGGCCGTAAGCCCAAGGCTCTGTCCGGCGGTCAGCGTCAGCGTGTTGCCATCGGCCGCGCCATCGTCCGCGATCCTCAGGTCATGCTCATGGACGAGCCTCTGTCCAACCTGGACGCCAAGCTGCGTAACCAGATGCGTGCTGAGATTATCAAGCTGCGTGAGCGCATCAACACCACCTTTATCTACGTTACCCACGACCAGACCGAGGCCATGACTCTGGGCGACCGGATCGTCATCATGAAGGACGGCTTCATCCAGCAGATCGGCACGCCTCAGGAGGTCTTTAACCATCCTTACAACCTGTTTGTGGCTACCTTCATCGGCACGCCTCAGATGAATATGTTCGAGAACGCCAAGCTGGTCAAGATCGACGGCAAGTACGCCGTGAAGCTGGACAAGCTCACCGTGGTCCTGTCCGACGACAAGCAGGCCGCCCTGGCCAAGAACAACGTGGCCGAGCAGGATGTGGTCCTGGGCGTCCGTCCCGAGCACATCGAGCTGGGCGAGGGCATCTGCGGCAAGGTCGACGTCCACGAAATGATGGGTTCCTCCGTGCACCTGCACGTCACCTCCATGGGCCGCGACGTGGTCCTGGTGGTTTCCACCATGAACATGACCGGCGCCGAAGTCGCCGCTCTGTCCAACGGCTCCAACGTCAGCTTCACATTCCCCGGCCATGTCTGCCATGTGTTCAGCAAGGAAACCGGTATCAATCTCGAAGCCTGATATATCGCGCTTTAGGGGCCTGCCTTCATCGGCAGGCCCCTTTTTACGAGAAATGTGGGGGATTCGCTCTGGGCAAAGTGCTGAAAAATCCCGGTATATCTTCCAAATCCTGGGGATATAATCTGAACACAATGCCAAAAATCCACGGCGCGACGGGTTTTCCTTGACAAATTTTAAAAAAGGTATTACCCTTATATAACGTGAGAAAAGGGCTGTGGAAACGTTTCATTCCGACAGCCTTTGACACGGACCTCCGATTCCGGTCTGGACCGGAGCGTGGGAAATATGGAAAACAAAGCCGGAACGCGCTTTTATTTTGTTAGATTGGAGAACGAATATGGAACTGAATTGTCAGAATATTCTCAAGTGGACGGAAGCTCAGCTGAAATATAACTATGATGTGTCGCTGCAAAGCGCCACGCCCCAGGAACTCCACGAGGCCCTGGGCCAGGCCGTTATGATGGCAATTGCCGACAACTGGAGCCGCTCCAAAAAGGCCCGCCTGACCAAGCGGAAGGCCTACTACATCTCCGCCGAATATCTGATCGGCCGCCTGGTGTACAGCAACCTGTTCAACCTGGGCATCCTGGATCAGATGAAGGAGCTCTTCGCCCAGAGGGGCGTGGATCTGGCCGTGCTGGAGGACATTGAGGACGACGCCCTGGGCAACGGCGGTCTGGGCCGCCTGGCCGCCTGCTTCCTGGATTCCGCCGTCTCCACCGAGATCCCCCTGTCCGGCTACGGCCTGCGCTATAAGTTCGGCCTGTTCAAGCAGAGCTTCGACGCCGAGGGCAGCCAGGTGGAGCAGGCCGACGACTGGACCAAGTTCGGCGATCCCTGGTCCTACCGCCGCTACAACCACACCGTGAAAATCCAATTCCCGGACCACACCGTCCTGGCCGTCCCCTATGACGTACCCATCATCGGCTACGACACCGAGAACGTGGGTACCCTGCGCCTGTGGCAGTGCGAGGCCGAGCATGAGCTGGACTTCAGCGCCTTCAATGAGCAGGACTACCAGCGGGCTCTGGCCGCCAAGAACAAGGCCGAGGACATCACCCGTGTCCTGTACCCCAACGACTCCACCTGGGAGGGCAAGCGCCTGCGCATTAAGCAGCAGTACGTCTTGAGCTCCGCCTCCCTGCAGGATATTCTGCGGGTCTACAAGAGCACCTACGGCTCCAACTTGAGCCGCTTCGCGGAGTTCTACGCCGTGCAGCTCAACGATACCCACCCCGCCATGTCCATTCCCGAGCTGATCCGCCTGCTGACCCTGGAGGGCATGAGCTTCGACGCCGCCTTCGAAGTGGCCCGGAAGACCTTCTCCTACACCAACCACACCGTCATGGGCGAGGCCCTGGAGAAGTGGCCTCTGGACCTGCTGCGCAGCGTGGTTCCCGAGATTGTGGACATCATCTGCCGGATCGACGGCAAGCTGAAGGCCGAGCATCCGGGACTGTTCATCGTCAGGGACAACACCGCCCACATGGCCAACCTCAGCGTCTATGTGGGAACCTACGTCAACGGCGTGGCGGAGATCCACAGCCAGATCCTGAAGGACGACTGCTTCAAGGACTGGTATCAGGTCTTCCCTGAGCGGTTCCAGAACAAGACCAACGGCATCACCCCCCGCCGCTGGCTGGGCCTGTGCAACCCCGAGCTCACCGCTCTGATCCGGGAAAAGGTGGGCGGCGACTTCCTGAAGGATATGGACCGGGTGGGCCTGCTGAAGGACTGCATCGACGACGAGCTGATTACCCGGTTCAACGCCATTAAGCGTCAGAAGAAGGAGCAGCTGTGCGCCGTGGTGGAAAAGCACGAGGGCATCCGGCTGAACCCCGACTTCATCTTTGACGTCCAGGTCAAGCGGCTCCATGAGTACAAGCGGCAGCTGCTGAACGCCCTGTCCATTGTGGACATCTACTTCCGCCTGAAGGAGGGCCGTCTGCCTGACTTCCAGCCCACGGTGTACCTCTTCGGCGCCAAGTCCGCCCCCGGCTACGCCCGGGCCAAGGCCATCATCCGCTACATCAACCGGGTGGCCAAGATGGTCAACAACGATCCCGCCGTGGCCGACAAGCTGAAGGTGGTCTTCGTTCAGAACTACAACTGCTCCTACGCCGAGCATATCATCCCCGCCGCCGATATCTCCGAGCAGATCTCTCCCGCGGGTACCGAGGCCTCCGGCACCGGCAACATGAAGCTCATGTTCAACGGCGCGGTGACTCTGGGTACCCTGGACGGCGCCAATGTGGAGATCGCCCAGGAGACCGGCATGGAGAACGAGTATATCTTCGGCCACACCGTGGAGCAGATCAACGCCATCAAGGGCAGCTACTACGCCCGCGGCATCTACGACACCAACGCCGACCTGCGCCGGGCCATCAACACCCTGGTGGACGGAACCGTGCCTACGGACCCCGCCCAGGCGGACCTGTTCCACGCCCTGCTGGACGGCGCCTCCTGGCACAAGGCGGACCACTACTACCTGCTGCTGGACTACGCCAGCTACTTCGACGCCAAGCTCCGGGTCAACCAGGACTACCGGGACCGGATGGCCTTCGGCCGCAAGTGCCTCATGAACGTGGCCTCCTGCGCCAAGTTCTCCTCCGACCGGACCATCCGGCAGTACGCCCAGGAGATCTGGCACGTGGAGCCCACCAAGCGGTAAGCGTCCCCTTTCCAAACAACAAGGGGCTGTCTCAAAATAGCTCTTTCAAGAAAACGCATATAAAATAAGTTCGGCTGGATTACCATGGTTTTGGTAATCCAGCCGTTTTTTATTGCGATTTGTTGGGCTGTTTTTCAGAAGCTGCAATTTGAGACAGCCCATTTTCATGCTTTTCGACTCAACACAGCCTGCGGCCCTGGGGGCCGCCTTGGCTCGCCCCTTGGGGTAAGCGAAGCGCAGTCGCGGCTCTGACGCTCCGGTGGAGCGTCAGAGCCGCGACCGGGTCCGCCGCAGCGGGCAGCTGTCGCAAATCTCCGATTTGCGACTGAGAGGGGTCGGGGAGCACTTACCTCTACCTCAGCACTTCACAAAAATGCGGTGCGGCATGACCTCTCAGTCACCGTCCGCTTCGCTCCCGGCGCCAGCTCTCCTTCCAGGAGAGCCAAGGGCGCGCAGGTTTCTGAACCGGTACGTATCCTCTGCAATTTCTGCTGTTTATAGTCGACAAGCATTAAGATTTAAAAAAAGAATCAACATGACGGGGCCGGGCGCTGGGCAAGGGCCTGGGTTCGGCGTCAGCAGGTGGCGCCGCCGGCGACTTCTTTCTTCAGTATGGCGTCCTTTTCCACCTGGCCCGTAATGAGTTTTTGGTTTACATAATCAAATCCAAGCCGGGTGACGGTGTCGGCGAACCGCTCGCCGGAGATGCCCTCGTCCCGGAACAGGAGAATCGCCTTCTCCACCACGTCCATGACCTCTTCCTCGCTGGTAAAGAGCTTGGTCAGGGGGAGCCCTCGGAGCACCTTCTTGCCCCAGCGGCCGCCGATGTAGACCTTGTAGCCCGTCAGGCTCTCCTCCGTGGCGCCGAAGGGACATTTGCCGTAGCACCGGCCGCAGTTGTTGCAGCTGTCCGGATCGATGCGGAGCTTCCCGTCCTCCAGGGCGGCCGCCTGGATGGGACAGCCCTTGACCACCTGGCAGGTCTTGCAGCCCCGGCACTTGGCCAGGTCCGCCATGGGCGCCCGCTGGCCCACAATGCCCAGATCGTTCAGGTCCGGTTTGACGCAGTTGTTGGGACAGCCGCCTACGGCGATCTTGAACTTGTGGGGCAGGGTTACGCCGTGGTAGCCCACATAGAACCGCTGATGGAGCTTTTCGCTGAGGGCGAAGGTGTCGATGAGGCCGTACTGGCAGGTGGTACCCTTGCAGGAGACCACAGGCCGGACCAGGCTGCCGGTGCCGCCGGTGCTCAGACCGTGGCCGGCCAGGTAGTCGATCAGGGGCTGGATGTTGTCATAGGGGACCCCCTGGATCTCCAGGGTCAGCCGGGTGGTCATGGTCACGGCTCCGGAGCCGAACCGCTCGGCGGCCTCGGCAATGACCCGGTGCTCCTGGGCGGTGATCAGGCCGTTGCGGGTGATGACCCGGCCGTTGAACACGTCGCCGTACCGCTTGTCCAGGAGGAAGCCCAGACCCTTGACCCGCTTGATCTCGGCGGGGCTCAGGGCGGCTCCGGGCTTCCGGGGTACCTTCACCTGGTTGACGGTGACGCCGCCTTCCAGAACCCGGGTGTTGGTGTAGCCCAGGGCCTTCAGCCGGTTTTGCAGGAAGTAGCCCCGCTTGCCCTTGGCGCAGACCAGCAGGAGCTTCTCGTCCTTTTCCGTGCCGGGGATGGGGCCTGTGACCTTGGTCAGATCCACCCACTGGGCGCCGGGAATGGAGGCCGCGGGCTGGACGTCCAGGACCCGGTAGTCCTTGGCCGCCCCGGCGGCGTACTGTGCCGGGGTGAAGCTTTCCAGACGGCCCTGAAGCTTGTTTTCCAGAATGCAGGCGGCATGGGCCAGGGGGTGGATGGCCGTGGAGAAGGGAGGCGCGTAGGCGAAGTCCATGGTCTCCAGATCCTCCGCCTTGGCACCCAGGGACAGGGCGGCCACGCAGGCGTCCACCACCTTGTCAACGCTTCCCTTGCCCAGGACCTGGACGCCCAGAAGCGCGTGGGTCTCCCCGTCGGCCAGAAGCTTGATGATGAAGGAGGAGGCTCCGGGGTAGTAGTGGGCCTTGTCGTCCACCACGCAGGTGACGCTGACCGGCGCGAAGCCCGCGGATATGGCCTGGGCCTCGGTCAGGCCCGTGCGGCCCGCGTTCAGGTCGGAGGCCAGCTTCACCACGCCGGTGCCAAGGCACCCTGCGTAGGGGGCGGCGTCGCCGGTCAGGTTCCGGGCCAGGCAGCGGCCGGTCAGGTTGGCCGTGGAGCCCATGGCGGACCACTGTCCCTTGCCGGTGAGCCGGCTGCGGACCTGGGCGCAGTCGCCTACGGCGTAGACGTCCGGCAGGCTGGTCCGCTGGTACTGGTCCACCAGAATGGTGCCTCGGTCCATTTCGATCCCCGTGTCCTTCAGGAACTCCGTGGCGGGACGGATTCCCACGGCTATGAGGGCCAGGTCCGCCGGGAAGCTGCCCAGGGCCGTGCGGACGGCGGAGACCTTCCCGTCTCCCTCCAGGGCCTCCAGGGCAGCCCCGGTGATTACCCGGATGCCCCGCTCCTGGAGCCTGCGCCGGATCAGATCCGCCATGTCCGGGTCGAAAAGTCCCGGCATGACCTGGGAGGCCATGTCCACCACGGTGACGCTGAGTCCCAGAGCCTGGAGATTCTCCGCCGCCTCCAGGCCGATGAAGCCGCCGCCCACCACCACCGCGGCGCGGCAGTTCCCCGCCCAGGTCCGGACGGCTTCGGCGTCGTCGGGGGTCCGCAGGGTGAAGACGCCCTCCAGATCCACGCCGGGGACCTGAGGCACGAAGGGGGCCGCTCCGGTGGCGATGATGAGCTTGTCATAGGCCTCCGTCCGGCCGTCGGCGAAGGTCACGGTTTTGGCCGCCGGGTCCACGTGGACCGCCTCCATAAGGGTGCGCACCTTGGCCCCGGTGAGAGCGGAGAAGGCCGCCGGGGTGTTCACCACCAGGCTCTCCCGGCTTTCAATGGCGCCGCCAATGTAGTAGGGCAGGCCGCAGCCGGCGTAGGAGATGTCCCGGCTCTTGGTGAAAATGGTCACGTCGGCAGTCCGGTCCTGCCGCAGCAGCTTGGCGGCGGCCTTGGTACCGGCAGCCACGCCGCCGAGAATGATATAGCGCATGGTTTTCCTCCTGTTTTCCGTTCTTTTTGATTTCCATTCTTGATTGTATCATAAAACTGTGATAACATCAATTTATCATTGCTTATCAAATGATTAGAATATCTTATGGAAAGCCCGGCGGCCGGCGCCGCTGATCCGAACCAAAGGAGGTTCTTATGCTGGACTATCGGATGCAGACCTTTCTGACCCTCTGCGACACCCTGAGCTATCACCAGGCGGCCCAGCGGCTGCACGTCACCCAGCCGGCGGTGACGCAGCACATCCAGTTCCTGGAGGGGGCCTACGGCTGCAAGCTCTTCACCTACCGCAGCCGCCGGCTGGAGAAGACCCCCCAGGGGCGGATTCTGGAGCAGTACGCCCGGTCCATGGGCTACCAGGAGCGGGACCTGGCCCAAAAGCTCCGGGCGGGGGAGGGCCGGGACCTGGCCGTCGGCGCCACCAAGACCATCGGCGACTATGTGCTGCCGGACCGAATCCGCCGCTACCTGGAGGAGCCCCGGAACACCCTGACCCTGATTGTGGACAACACGGAGCACTTGCTGGCCATGCTGGACGACAACCGGCTGGACTTCGCCGTGGTGGAGGGCTTCTTCGACAAGCGCCGCTACAGCAGCCGCCTGTACCGGAAGGAGCCCTTCGTGGGCATCTGCCGGAAGGGACACCCCTTCGCGGGCCGGGAGATCGGCGTGGAGGAGCTGCTGGAGCAGACCCTCATCCACCGGGAGAAGGGCTCCGGCACCCGGGCCATTCTGGAGCAGACCCTGCTGGCCCGGAACGAGTCCTTTCTCCACTTCCGCCGGGACGTGTGCATCTCCAGCTTCCGGCTGATCCTGCATCTGGTGGCCCAGGGGGTGGGGGTGTCCTTTGTGTACAAGGTCCTGGCGGACAGCGACCCCAGTCTGGACCAGTTCACCCTCCGGGGGGAGGACATTGTCCGGGAGTTCAACCTGGTCTGGCCCCTGGGGGCGGACATTGACGAGAAGATCCGCTGGTTTTTCGGGGAGGAAAACTTTCCGGTTGACAAATCCGGGGCGGCTCTGTTAGAATAACCCCATATGGAGACTCTGCCGGATCGCGACAGGCGATGAAAGGGCTTTGAAAGGGTTTCCCCTGCCGAAGTGGGAGGGGGAAGCCATGCCCTTTTTCCCTCGCGGCCGGTTCTTTTTCTGCCCGGTGATCCCCGGAGCCCAATAAACAAGGAGTCTTGAATATGAAACGAATGCTTGCTATGATCGCCGCCCTGTGCCTGCTGCTGTCCGCCTGCGGCATGGAGCAGACGCGGACCGGCCACACCGAAGAAACCGCCGGGGAGGCGCGGATCACCTTCACCGACGATATGGGGGTGGAGCTGTCCATCGCGCCGCCGGAGCGGGTGGCCTGCCTGTCCGCCGGTCTGGCGGACGTCTGGACCGCCGCCGGCGGGGCCGGACAGATCGTGGCCACAACCAACGCCACCTGGACCTACTATGACCTGCCCCTGGCCGAGGATACGGTGAATCTGGGCGTGGCCGGGAGCCTGGACTTAGAGGCCCTCATTGCCAGTCAGCCGGATCTGATCCTGGCCAGCGGCGGGGCGGACCACAACCAGGACACCAACGAAACGCTGCGGGAGGCGGGACTGACGGTGGCCACCTTCACCATCAACGACCTTTCCGACTACCTGCGGATGCTGGAGATCGCCGCGGAGCTTACGGGCTGCCCGGAAAACTACGACCTCTACGGCGAACAGGTCCGGCAGCGGGCCGATGGGGCCATTGCCCGCGCTGACGGCTCCCGGCCCACGGTGCTCTACATCCGGGCCACGGGCAGCAGCTGCAAGGTCAAAAACAGCGAGGACTCCGTCCTGGGCCGGATGCTGGCGGAGCTTGACTGTGTCAACATTGCCGACGGGGATCAGACCCTGCTGGAGGAGCTGAGCATGGAGGCCATTTTGCAGGCGGACCCGGACTACATCTTCGCCGTCTGCCACAGCAGCTCGGACCCGGCCAAGGCTCAGAAGGTTCTGGACGAGACCCTGTTCCAGAATCCGGCCTGGAACAGCCTGACGGCGGTGGAGGAGGGCCGGTTCCACCTACTCACGGACCCCATGTTTTTCAATCTGAAGCCCAACGCCCAATGGGGGGAAGCCTATGAAATGCTGGCGGACATTCTTTACCCGGCATAAAACCGGGATTTTCTGGACCTGCCTGACGGGCCTGACTCTGCTGGCCGCAGCGGCGGGACTTTTCCTGGGCTCTGTGGCCGTCAGTCCCGGACAGGTCCTTCTGGCCCTGCTGGGAGGCGGCGCCCAGACCGTCCCGGCCAAGATCGTCCTGTTCACCCGGCTGCCCCGGGTCCTGGGGGCCATGCTGGCGGGCTCCGCCCTGGCGGTGGCCGGGGTGGTGATCCAGCAGTGCCTCCACAATCCCCTGGCCTCTCCGGGAATCCTGGGCGTCAACGCCGGAGCCGGGCTGGCCGTGGCGGTGGTCTGCGCCGTCTTCCCCCTGGCCCAGGGGCTGACGCCGGTGGTGGCCTTTCTGGGGGCCTTGGGGGCGGTGTGCCTGATCCTGTTCCTCTCCCGGGCCACCGGGGCCTCCCGGATGACCGTGGTTCTGGCAGGCGTGGCCGTGTCCAACATCTTCAGCGCGGGCATCGACGCCGTGGTGACGCTGGTCCCCGATGCCCTGAACGCGGTGTCCGACTTCCGCATCGGCGGCTTCTCCGGCGTGACCCTGGCAAAGATCGCGCCGGGGGGCCGGATCATCAGCCTGGCTCTGCTGGGGGTCTTCTCCCTGGCCGGGCGCATGGACATTCTGGCCCTGGGGGACGAGACGGCCCACAGCCTGGGGCTTCGGGTAGGGCGGACCCGGTATCTGCTGCTGGCCCTGGCGGCGGCCCTGGCGGGGGCGGCGGTGAGCTTCGCCGGGCTTCTGGGCTTTGTGGGGCTGATTGTACCCCACGCCATGCGGCGGTTCGTGGGAGAGCAGAGTCTGCCTCTGCTGCTGGCCTCGGCCCTGGGAGGCGGGTTCTTTCTCACGGCCTGCGACCTGCTGGCCCGGACCCTGTTCGCCCCCTATGAGCTGCCTGTGGGCATCGTCCTGTCCTTTACCGGGGGGCCTTTCTTCCTGTGGCTCCTGTACCGTCAGAGAGGAGGCAGAAAATGATTCGGCTGGAAGCGGTAAGCGCCGGGTATCCCGGCCGGCCTGTGCTGCGGGACATCACCCTGGACGTTCGCCCCGGTGAGGTCCTGGCCCTGGTGGGGCCCAACGGCAGCGGAAAGTCCACCCTGCTCAAGGCCGCCCTGGGGCTGCTGCCCTTGACCGGCGGACAGGTCCTCTACGACGGCCTTCCGCTGGAGAAATTGACGCCCAGGGAGCGGGCCAGAAAAGCGGCCCTGCTGACCCAGAGCCGGAACACCCCCTCCGTCCAGGCTCTGCGGATGGTGCTCCACGGCCGCTTTCCCTACCTGTCCTATCCCAGGCGGTACGGACGGGAGGACGAGGCCATTGCCCGGGGGGCCATGGCCCGGACCGGATGCCTGGAGCTGGCCGGGGAGAATGTGGCTCAGCTCAGCGGGGGACAGCGGCAGGGGGTGTACCTGGCCATGACCCTGGCCCAGGACACGGAAACGGTGTTCATGGACGAGCCCACCACCTATCTGGATATTCACCGGCAGATTGGTATTATGGAAACCTCCCGGGAGCTGGCCCGGGAGGGGAAGGCCGTGGTCCTGGTCCTCCACGACCTGCCCATGGCCCTGACCACGGCCCACCGGGTGGCGGTGCTGGAGGCGGGGCGGCTGGCCATGGCCGACACGGCGGAGCGGGTGTACCGCAGCGGCGTTCTGGAGCGGGTTTTTCAGGTGGGGGTCCACCGGATGGACACGCCCCAGGGGGTCCAATATTATTGCGTCCCCAGGGGGTTGTGATTTGGCTGTCTCTGCGGTATAATAAAAGGAAAACGGGAGGCGCGGCCAATGAAACGGACGGATTATATCAGCTGGGATGAGTACTTCATGGGGATTGCCATGCTGGCGGCCCGGCGCAGCAAGGACCCAAACACCCAGGTGGGCGCCTGCATCGTGTCTCAGGACAACATCATCATCTCCACGGGCTACAACGGCATGCCCAAGGGCTGCTCCGACGACGAGTACCCCTGGGAGCGGGAGGGGGAGCAGACCAAGTATCCCTATGTGGTCCACGCGGAGCTGAACGCCATCCTCAACGCCAACGGCCGGGACCTGCGGGGCAGCAAGCTGTATGTGGCCCTGTTCCCCTGCAACGAGTGCGCCAAGGCCATTATCCAGAGCGGGGTGAAGGAGGTCTACTATCTGTCGGACAAGTACGCCGACGCCCCGGCCACCATTGCCTCCAAGCGGATGATGGACTCCGCCGGAGTGAAATACATCCAGCTGAAGACCAGCCTGCGGGCCATTACCCTGAACTTCATTCCGCAGGAGGATTGGTAAAAAAACGCGGGCCCTTGGGGATTGCCAAGGGCCCGCGGCGTTATTGCGCGTCTTTTTTCTCCGCGTTCAGGGGATCTACCACGATGCCGGGGTAGGGGTTGCAGATTACGGTGCGGTAGGTGTGGTAGATCACCATGCCGGGCTTGCCGTTGGGGATCTTCTTCACCTGCTTGACCGTGGTCACGTCTACGGGGATGTTCTGGCCTCCGGTGGTCTCGGCGTAGTGGGCCGCCAGCTGGGCCGCCTGGGTGATGGTGTCGTCCGGGGGCGTGGCGCCGCCGCAGGAGATGATGACGTGGGAGCCGTGGACCTTGGAGGCGTGGCACCAGATGTCGTCCTTCCGGGCCAGGCGGAAGGTCAGCTCCTCGTTCTGCCGGTTGTTCCGCCCTACGTAGATGGGGAAGCCGTCGGTGGACTCAAAGCGCAGAGGGGGCAGCTTGCTCTGCTTCACGCGCTTTTTTCCGGCGTCGGGGCGCAGATACCCGCCGTCCTGAAGCTCCCGGCGGATCTCCTCCAGTTCGGCCTCGGTACCGGCCCGGTCCAGCTCCTCCAGGACGCTTTTCAGATAGTCCAGCTCCTGACGGCCAAGCTCCAGCTGGTGGGTCAGCTCCTTCTGAGCGGTCTTCATCCGGGCGTAGTCCTTGTAGTACTTGGCCGCGTTCTGCTGGGGGGACAGGGTGGGGCTGATGGGAATGGTCACCTGGGCCATGTTCTCGTCGTAGAAGTCCTGACAGACCGCCTCCGTCTGGCCCTTCTCGATCCGGTGGAGGTTGGCGGTGAGGATGTCTCCAAACTGCCGCAGCCGGTCCCGGTCGTAGGTCTTCGCCAGCTCCTTTTCCTGAACGGCGATTTTCCGGGTCAGCCGGGCGGTCAGGCTCTGGACCGTCTTGCGGATGCCCTGGCCCTTCTGGCGCATGGCGTCCTTCCGGTCCCGGAGGGTGTAGTACCGGTCCAGCAGGGCGGCGAAGCTGTCCTCCTCCCGGCTTTGGCCGTACTGACGCAGGGGGCAGAAGGCGTACTGCTTGGGCGTCCCGTCGCTGAGGCAATAGCTGTAGGGGGCCGGGTGCGTCAGATGCTCCCGGAAGAACAGCCCCAGCTTTTCCGCCGCGGCGCGGATGTCCAGGCCGCCGATCCGGGCGTCCGCCGCGCCCGCGGCGTAGAGGGCCGCCTCCCGGCAGACCAGGGGGGACAGGCCGCCTAAGGTGTCCATGAGCCGGTCCGCCAGCAGGTCCGCCCCGGGACGGCGCAGCAGTTCTTCGTAGTCCAGATCCTGCCGGGGGTCCAGCTTGGCAACCGGCTCCGGCTGCTGGTACAGAAGCCCCGGCAGGGCGGGCCGCTTGGCGGTCTCGTCCAGGCCGACCCTGCGCAGACAGTCCAGAATCCGGCCCTCCGGGGACAGCAGGTACAGGTTGCAGGTCCGGCCCATAAGCTCGGCCACCAGGGTCTTGCGGACGGGGAAGCCCATTTCATCGGTGCAGTCGAAGACGAAGGAGGCCGCCCGCTCCATGGGCGGCTGGGTGATCTCCGCCAGCCGGGCGCCCAGAAGGTGCTTGCGCAGGAGCATGCAGAACATGGGCGGCTCCGGCGGGTTCTCCGGGGAGCTCTGGGTCAGATGGAGCCGGGGGGCGGTTGGGTTGGCGGCGAAGAGCAGCTTCTCCCGCCCCTCCCGGCAGCGCAGGTGGAGGATCAGCGTGTCCCGGCTGGGCTGGTGGATCTTCTCCACCCGGCCCCCCAGGCACCGGTCCTCCACTTCCCTGAGCACGGCGGATAAGAAAAACGCGTCAAAGGCCATAGGTTCCTCCCGATTCCTGAAGAATGTATTCCATGCCGATCTTCTGGGGCTTCAGACCGCGCTTTTCGTAAAAGGCCATGGCCTGGTCGTTGCCGCACCAGACGTTCAGGGTCACGGCCTGGCAGCCCAAGTCCCGGGCATAGGCGCAGACCTGCCGGTACAGAGCGGAAGCCACGCCCCGGCCCCGGCAGTCCGCGTCCACGCACAGGTCGTCGATGTACAGATTTTTCCGATCGCGGAGCACCGGATCGTCCTGGACCCGCTGGAGGATGCAGAAGGCGTAGCCTGTCACCTTCCCCTCGTTCAGCGCCACCAGCACGGGCCGGTCCGAATCCTGGAGAATGGCCTCCAGGGCGGGGACGTCGTATTTTTGGGCGCCGGGGCGAAACAGGTCCGGCCGGATCTGGTGATGGACCTGGCCCACCTGACGCAGCAGGTCCAGAATGCCGGGAATGTGGCTGGATTGGGCAAATGTGATCTCCATAACTGGGACACTTCCTTCCTTTGGGTGATTTTTCCCCATCATATCACATTTTCTCCTCCAGGTAAAGGGCTGAGAACGGGAAGAAAACCGGCCGCGAAGGAGGGAAAGGAGCGACGATTGTGACATATGAACACTGTACCCTCTGCCCCCGGGCCTGCGGCGCGGACCGGACCGCCGGGGAGCGGGGCTTCTGCGGCTGCCCGGACACGGCTCTGGTGGCCAAGACCATGATCCACCGGTGGGAGGAACCGATTCTGGCCGGGGAAGGGGGCAGCGGCGCCATTTTCTTCGGCGGCTGCACCCTGGGCTGCCGGTACTGCCAGAACGCCGCCATCAGCGGCGGCCCTGTGGGAAAGGAGGTCGGCAGCCAGGAACTCCGGCGTCTGATGCTTCAGCTCATCGAACAGGGGGCGGAGAATATCGATCTGGTGACCCCCACCCACTTCCTGCCCACCATTCTGCCCGCCCTGGAGGAAAAACTGCCGGTGCCTGTGGTGTACAACTGCGGCGGCTATGAGTCCCCGGGGACTCTGGCCGCCCTGGAGGGGAGGGTGGACATCTACCTGCCGGACCTGAAATACGCCGACGCCGGTCTGGCACGGCGGCTGTCCGGGGCCGGGGACTACTTCCCCGCGGCGAAGGCCGCCGTCCGGGAGATGCTTCGCCAGACGGGGCCGGTGCGCTGGTCCGGGGAGCGGGTGGTCCGGGGGGTGATCATCCGCCATCTGATCCTGCCAGGGCAGGTGGAGAACTCCCTGAAAGTCCTGGACTGGATCGGGGAGACCTTCGCCAGGGGGGAGGTTCTGGTGAGCCTCATGCGCCAGTACACCCCCATGGGCGGCCTGGAGCCACCCTTGGACCGGACCGTGACCGAGGAGGAGTACCAGGCGGTCCTGAGCTGGATGTACTTAAACGGCCTGGAGGGCTTCACTCAGGAGGCCGGGGCGGCGGACAAGGGGTTCATTCCGGACTTTTGACGGGGATTTTTTCAAGAGGCTTATCGCCTTGACCAGCCGGCGGCCTGCGGCCGCGGGGCCTGTCACAACTCCCGCGGCCGCGCTTCGCTTACCCCAAGGGGCGAACCAAGGCGGCCCGCAGGGCCGCAGGCTGTGTTAAGTCGAAAAGCATTAAATTTTTAATTCAAATTGATTAGAGATTTATAAAGAGAATCGGTATTAGTATCACACAAACAAGAGGAAGTAAACAAAAACATAAGAAAATTTCAGAAATTTCTTATGTTTCTTCTTATGTTCTTATGTTTTTTCGGAAGAGGCTGACAGCGGGGCAAACCTTACCGGGAGGAAATGGCGGCCCATCAGGGGGAACCGCCGTGTGGTTTTTCCGGGCCGGAAGCTTTTAGCTCCGCTGAAAAAAACTCCCCAACGCCCGGAGGCGCTGGGGAGCAAAGTATGTACGCGCGGCAGAATCACACCATGGCGGCGGTGATGATGGCCATCTTGTAGACCTCGTCGGCGTTGCAGCCGCGGGACAGGTCGTTGATGGGCGCCGCCAGACCCTGCAGAATGGGGCCGTAGGCTTCGAAGCCGCCCAGACGCTGGGCAATCTTGTAGCCGATGTTGCCGGCCTCGATGGTGGGGAAGATGAAGGTGTTGGCGTAGCCGGCCACAGGGGAGCCGGGGAACTTCAGCTGGCCAACCTCGGGAGCCACGGCGGCGTCGAACTGCATCTCGCCGTCGATGGCCAGATCGGGAGCCATCTCCTTGGCCACGATGGTGGCGTCGTGGCTGAGCTTCACGGTGCCGCCCTTGCCGGAGCCGTTGGTGGAGAAGCTGAGCATAGCCACCTTGGGGTCGATGCCGAAGACCTTGGCGGTCTTGGCGGTCTCGATGGCAACCTCAGCCAGCTTCTGGGCAGCGGAGAGAACCACGTTGCCCTCCTTGTCCAGGGAATCCTCGTAGCTCAGGTTGATGGCGCAGTCGCCCATAGCCAGCTTTTCCTCGCCCCGCACCAGAATGAAGCAGGAGGAGACCAGGTGAGCGCCCTTCTTGGTCTTCACCAGCTGCAGAGCGGGACGGACGGTGTCGGCGGTGGAGTAGGTGGCGCCGCCCAGCAGGGAGTCGGCATAGCCCATCTTCACCAGCATGGTGCCGAAGTAGTTGCCCTTGGCCAGGGCCGCCCGGCACTCCTCGGCGGTCATCTTGCCCTTGCGCAGCTGGACCATCATGTCGACCATTTCGTCCATGCCTTCATAGGTGGTGGGGTCGATGATCTCCACGCCCTCGATGTTGTAGCCGCCCTTGGCCGCGTTGGCCTTCACGGTTTCCACATCGCCGATGAGAATGGGGGTCAGGAATCCGCCCTCCACCAGGCGGGCAGTGGCTTCCAGGATACGGGCGTCATGGCCTTCGGTGAACACGATCTTACGGGGATTTGCCTTCAGAGTTTCGATCATTGCGTTGAACATGGGAATCACTCCTCCAATTATCGGGGCACGGCCCCAGATTCATACAATAATTATATCGCACATCTTTCCGGGGCGCAACCCTTTTTTTACGCCGCTGCCGGCGGTGTGAAAACTTTTTCACCTTTCCCGCGCCGCGCCGGAGGCTTAGGATTCCGAATTCCCGCCGATGATATTTCTTGTAAAAAATTTTGGGCAATCTGATGAAATTCATTTCAAAATACCGCAAATTTCACTTGCCTTTTGTGCGAATTCTCTGTATAATGTATGTGTATTATGGCTGTAGGGGGCGATGGCACATGGGCCAGACGGTGGGAATCCTGTCCGGAAAAGGCGGGACGGGGAAGACCTCTGTCTGCGCCGGCGTTGCCCAGGCTCTGGCCCAGGACGGCGAGCGGGTGCTCTGCGTGGACTGCGACGTGGGCCTGGGGAATCTGGACATCTCCCTGGGACTGACGGAACTGGGCGGGCTGTCCTTCCTGGACGTGTCCGAGGGGGGCTACGCCCTGGATCAGGCCCTGCGCCATCCCATATACCCGAACTTAAGCTTCCTGGCCGCGCCCATGAACCGGCCCTCCGAGCAGATCGACCCGGCGGCCTTTCTGAAGCTCATGGCCCTGGCCAGAAAAGAATATGGCTATGTGCTGCTGGACGCTCCCGCAGGGGTGGACGCCGGTTTTCGCCTGGTGGCCGACGCGGCGGAGCGGTTTCTGCTGGTCACCGGTCCCGGCCCCGCCGCCCTGCGGGACGCCGCCCAGGTGGGCGCTATCCTGGAGCGAATGGGCAAGACCGATGTGCGCCTGGTGGTCAACCGGGTGGACAAGGACATGCTCAGCCTGGTGCGGATGACCATCGACGACGTCATGGACGCCGCCGGCCTGCCCCTTGCCGGGGTGGTCCTGGAGGACCCGGCCGTGACCCTGGCGGCCTCCTTCGGAAAACCCATTCTGCAATACAACAAGCGCAGCCCCGCGGCCAAGGCCTACGGACGGATCGCCCGGCGGCTCCAGGGGTTCCCCGCGGCGATGCCCCTGCGCTGACAGCCCGCCCGATCCCGGAAAACAGATGCCACGGCTGCATTTGACCATATAGAAAAGGAGCGATTGACGTGAACATTGCATTTTTGGCCCATGACAAAAAGAAAGAGCTTATGGTTCAGTTCTGCACCGCCTATAAGAGCGTTCTGCTGAAGCACAGCCTGTTCGCAACGGCAGCCACCGGCCGCCTGATCGCGGACAATACGGGCTTGCCCATTACCCTGCTGCTGTCCCACAAGCAGGGCGGCCATCAGCAGATCAACGCCCGGATCGCGTATAACGAAATTGACCTGGTCCTGCTGTTTACCGATCCCAACACCACGGACCCCTGGGACGACAGCCAGATGATAGAAACCATCCGCCACTGTGACAAGCACAATGTACCCATCGCCACCAACCTGGCCAGCGCGGAAATGCTGATTATGAGCCTCCAGCGGGGCGACCTGGACTGGAGAGAAATGCTCCACGGCAAGCCCCGGTATTGACCCTTCCCCAGCCGCCCGGAACAGGCGGCTGGATTGGTTTTCCAGATTTGAAGATAAAGAGGAGATTTTACCCATGGAGATTGTAAAGCCCCGGACTCTGTCCGGTTTTATGGAGCTGTTGCCCGGCAAGCAGCTGCAATTTGAGAAAATGGCCGGGATCATCCGGGACGCCTACGCCTCCTATGGCTTCACCCCCCTGGACACCCCCGCCATTGAGGACGCGAAGATCCTGCTGGCCAAGGGCGGCGGCGAGACCGAGAAGCAGATCTACCGCTTCCAGAAGGGCGACAGCGACCTGGCCCTGCGCTTTGACCTGACGGTGCCTCTGGCCAAATATGTGGCCCTTCACTACAGCGAGCTGGCCTTCCCCTTCCGCCGGTTCCAGATCAGCAAGGTCTACCGGGGCGAGCGGGCCCAGCGGGGCCGGTTCCGGGAGTTCTACCAGGCGGACATCGACGTCATCGGCGACGGCAGGCTGGACATTCTCAACGAGGCGGAGATTCCCGCCATCATCTACCGGGTCTTCCGGGGCTTCGGCCTGAGCCGGTTCCAGATCCGGGTGAACAACCGGAAGATCCTCAACGGCTTTTACGCCATGCTGGGGCTTCAGGATCGGGGCGGCGACATTATGCGCGCCGTGGACAAGCTGGACAAAATCGGCCCGGAGAAGGTCAGGCTGCTGCTCCTGGAGGACTGCGGACTGACTGAGGATCAGGCGGACCAGATCCTGCGCTTCATCGCCATCCGGGGCGCCAACACCCAGGTTCTGGAGGCCCTGGAGGACTATCAGGGACGCAGCGAGCTGTTCGACCAGGGCCTGGCCGAGCTGAAGGCGGTAACGGCCAACCTGGCGGCCTTCGGGGTACCCGAGGAGAACTTCGCCGTGGATCTGACCATCGCCCGGGGCCTGGACTACTACACCGGCACGGTGTATGAGACCATGCTTCTGGACCATCCCCAGATCGGCTCCGTCTGCTCCGGCGGCCGGTATGACAACCTGGCCGGCTACTACATCGACAAGCCCCTGCCCGGCGTGGGCATCTCCATCGGCCTGACCCGGCTGTTCTACGTTCTGGACGAGCAGGGCCTGCTGAACCCGGCCCTGCCCTGCGCCCCGGCGGACGTGCTGGTGCTGCCCATGACGGCGGACCCCGGTCCCGCCATTGCCCTGGCCCAGACCCTCCGGGAGGGCGGCCTGCGGGTGCAGCTGTACGGCGAGCAGCGCAAGTTCAAGCAGAAAATGGCCTACGCCAACAAGCTGGGGGTCCCCTTCGCGGCCCTGCTGGGCGAGGACGAACTGGCCGCGGGGGTCTGCGCCGTAAAGGACATGCGCACAGGCCGGCAGGTGACCCTGCCCCCCGCCGAGGCCCCGGCCTACATCCGCGGCGCCCTGGACGCCGGGGACTGTCCCCTGATTCTGGAAAAGTCCTGACCGATTCCCGCCCGAACCCAAAACCGCCCCTTCCGGATTCGGAAGGGGCGGTTTTGATGCGGACTGTCTTTTAAAATCTTTAATCAATTCCGATTAAAGATTTTACTATGAAAGCTCCGCATTCATAGTAAAACTTCAGACAAATGCCCGCATCGGTTGCCCCTTACGGGGCAACCGATGCGAATGCAAATAAATTCCCATGCGCCAACTGCTTTCATGGTTCGTGACGCGCTTGTATTTCATCTGATGCTCCAAAGCCGCCCGGAAATCAATGGCGATGGTCCGAATTTGTATTTCGGCAAGGAGATTTTGGGCATATTCGCTTTCCAGCCTGACAATCAGATGGAGGCTGCGGTAGCCGTTGGGCTTGGGGAATTGAATGTAGTCCTTTTCCTCCAGGACGGTCAGACCCGGCTGCCGCCGGGTCCAATCGGCAACCGCGGATACATCGGACAGGAACGAGCAGACCACCCGGACCCCGACGGCATCGTGCATCCGGGCCAAGGCGGTTTCGGAATCCGTGGGCAGTCCGTACCGCTTCAGCTTTTGGATCATGCTGTCCGGCTCCTTGATTCTCGCCTTGCAATACAGAATCGGCTGAACCCCTGGCACCGCTTCCTGGGCCGGATACTGCTGAAAAAGCCCCAGCAGCTCCCGCTTCGCCCAATCCAGCCGGGCCAGGGACGCTCCATAATACGCTTCCTTTGTCATAGGGCCGCCTTCAGGGTATATCCCTTGTTGGGTACGGTGTGAATTTGAATATTGGCGTGGATCGCCGAGAGCTTTCGCTTTAAGGTGACCATCGGCGACGTGTCCGCCGCGGCGGGCAACTGTCGCAAATCTCCGATTTGCGACTGAGAGGGGTCGGGGAGCACCCGGTTCTATCTGAGCACCTGAGAAAAACGCACTGCGGTATGGACCTCTCAGTCAAAAATCAAAGATTTTTGCCAGCTCTCCTTCCAGGAGAGCCAAGGGGCGCGCAGGTTTCTGAGCCGGTACGTGTCCTCTGCAATTTCTACTGTTTGAAGTTTATAAGCACTAAGATTTACTATAAAAAGCTCCGCATTCATAGTAAATTTCAAACAACTGCCCGTATCTCGCCCCTTATAGATCTGCTTCAACAAAACGAACTGCCGAACGATTCCGGTATCCTTGATAAACCCGTTCTTCATTCCCGTCAAAATTCAGCTGGTACATCCGAAATATCACCGAAATATTTTTGGGCTGCCACTGTTCCTGGTAAGAATATTGGTATTTCATTCCCAAATTTTTCATGACGCCGCCGCTTCCGGGATTGTTTCTGTCATGGGTTGCCGTGATATAGGGCAAGCCCTCCTTTTTCACCTGAGCGATGACCGCTTTGCCCGCTTCTGTGGCAATTCCCCTATGCCAAAACGCCTTGCGAAGTCCGTAGCCCAAATCGTAAGGTTCCTCCATATCCACATGGATGTAGCCGATGGGATCATCGTCCTCTTTCAGGCAGATCGCGTAGGCGCAGGCCCGGGGCTGGGCATATTTCGCGGCGTATCGTTCCTCATAAAACCGTATCGTTTCTTCCATGTTTTTTACAGGATACCAGGGCAGGAACTGATTGACTTCCTCATCTTTCAGGATCAGGAACAGCGCCGGCAGATCCTGCCGGGTAAATTTTCTTAAAATCAAGCGCCGGGTTTCCAAGGCAGGTGTGTTCATTCGGTTTCCTCCTCCTGGTTTCGACCAGTCTTTCTGTGGGAGCCCCTTGAATCGGACTATATTTTATTATATTTCATTCCCGTATTTTTGCAATACAAAAAAGCCTGTCCGCCTCCATGGTCCCCTCGGCTTGAAGGCGGCCCCGCCGCAAAAATCCAGGGTGGCTGAAGCTGGGACAAGGCCATCCCGCCTGACGGCGGGCGACATTGTCCCAGGGGACTCTCCCACGGGCTAAAAAAGTGTCCACCGGACACTCGTTTGCGCCGCTGCGCACCGCCGCGCTTTCGAGTCCCGCCAGCGGCACCAGAAAAAGCCAGCCCGAAGGCTCTGCCGGACGAAAATCCAGGGTGGCTGAAGCTGGGACAAGGCCATCCCGCCTGACGGCGGGCGACATTGTCCCAGGGGACTCTCCCA
>CALXFT010000012.1 GCA_944387635.1 uncultured Oscillospiraceae bacterium
TAGAAAATAGCTGTATTGTGTTGCTACTGTACAGTTATTGGACTATAAGCTGAGCCTCCGCGAATAATTCAGGATTATTATAATTGGATTTTTCAGTAAAGTAAATAAGAAATTTAGAAAAAATTAAGGATTGGCAAAAACGGCAAAAGCTTTGCCGCGGCATAAAAAATCCGCCGCCTCCCGGTCGGGAAGCGGCGGATGGGGAATACAGCTTACTTGGAGGTAAACTTGTTGAGCAGAGTCACCACGATGATGATGACGCCGGTGACGACAAAGATGCCCAGATAGCCGGTACCCATAATGGGCAGGGCCTCTAAGAGAAGATCCCAATGCATAGAATTAACCTCCGATCGCAGATTTGACGAGGGCCAGGATCAGGCCGCCGGCAATGACGGAGGCGATCTGACCGGAAACGTTGACGCCGATGGAGTGCATCAGCAGGAAGTTGGAGTTGTCCTCCTCCAGGCCCAGCTTGTGGACCACACGGGCGGACATGGGGAAGGCGGAGATGCCGGCAGCGCCGATCATGGGGTTGATCTTCTCCTTGGAGAACAGGTTCATGATCTTGGCGACCATGATACCGCCGAAGGTGTCGAAGATGAAGGCCACCAGGCCCAGGCCGATGATGATCAGGGTGTCCACACGCAGGAAGTCGGAGCCCTTCATCTGGGAGGCGATGGTGATGCCCAGGAAGATGGTGATCAGGTTGGCCAGAGTGTTCTGAGCGGTCTCGGAGATGGAGTTCATGACGCCGCACTCACGGATCAGGTTGCCGAACATCAGGAAGCCGATCAGGGCCACGGCGTCGGGAGCCACCAGGCCCACGATGATGGTGACCACGATGGGGAACAGAATCTTGGTCAGTTTGGGGACGGGCTTGCCCTTGTACTGCATTTTGATCAGCCGCTCGGACTTGGTGGTGCACAGCTTGATGATGGGCGGCTGGATCAGAGGCACCAGGGCCATGTACGAGTAGGCGGCCACCATGATGGCGCCCAGGTACTGGGAGCCCAGCTCTGTGGCGACAAAGATGGAGGTGGGGCCGTCAGCCGCGCCGATAATGGCGATGGAGGCGGCGTCCTTCAGCTCGAAGCCCAGCAGGGAAGCGGCGGCCAGGGTGAAGAAGATGCCAAACTGAGCGGCGGCGCCGAAGATCATCAGCTTGGGATTGGTGAGCAGGGGCTGGAAATCGATCATGGCGCCGATGCCGATGAACAGCATCAGGGGGAACAGCTCGGCGCCTTCGATGCCGATGCTGAACAAGGTCTCCAGAACATGCTGGACACCGGTGCCCTCCACGGCCACGGGAAGGTTCACCAGAATGGCGCCGAAGCCCATGGGCAGCAGCAGCGTAGGCTCCATTTCCTTGGCGATGGCCAGGTAGATCAGCACGCCGCCGATCACCCACATGACCAGGCTCTGCCAGGTGATGTACTGAAAGTTTTGCAGTAATACTTCCATATTGATCCTCCGTAATATAATCTTAACAGGCCCATTATAAAGGGTGTACGGTAAAGATTGGGTAAAGAAACGCGGAGAAGAGCGGAAAAATGAAAAAAATGTGAATTCCTGCCGGATTATTCGTCCAGCATCCGGTATCCTACGCCCAGCTCGTTGGTCACGTAGCGGTTGTCCCCCGGCCGGCAGCCCAATTTCTTGCGGATATTGGCCATATTGACCTGGAGCTTTTTGATGCTGCCGTTGTCCATGCAGCCCCAGATCTCCCGGATGATGGCGGTGTAGGTCATGACCTTGCCGGTGTGCTGGCTCAGCAGCGCCAGGATGTTGTATTCGGTCTGGGTCAGGTGGACCGGCTTGCCGCCGACGCTGACCTGGCGGCGGTCGTAGTCGATGCACAGGTCCGCCACCTGGAACCGGCCGTCCAGGGTGGTGGTCTGCATGGTGTGGCGGCCTACCCGCAGGGCGGCCCGGACCCGGGCCAGCAGCTCCTCGGTGCCGAAGGGCTTGGTGATGTAGTCGTTGGCCCCCAGATCCAGGGCCGAGACCTTGTCCCGCTCCTCGCTACGGGCGGACAGGACGATGATTGGCACGGTGCTGACCGCCCGGATCTGCCGGATGAACTCCTCGCCGTCCATGTCCGGAAGGCCCAGATCCAGAACCACCAGATCCGGATTGTGGGAGGCGAAGACCATCATGCCCTGACCGCAGCGTTCCGCTGTGAGCACCTGGTAGCCGTTGGCCTCCAGAATGGTCTGGACAAAGCTGGCGATGTTTCGGTCGTCTTCGACAATGAGAAGCTTGTATTTATTGTTCCCCATGCTGTTGTTCCTCCTCTATTTCCAGCCAGAACCGGAAGGCCGCACCGCCCTCAGGGCGGTTCTCGGACCAGATCTGGCCTCCGTGGGCTTTGATAATCGCTTTGCATACAGACAGGCCGATGCCCATGCTGCTGCGGCTGGTGTCCCGGATGGTACCGGTTCCGGGCAGACCTGTGAACAGCCGGGCCATGCGCTCGGCGGGAATGCCGCAGCCGTCGTCGGCCACCTCAAAATATACCCGGCGTCCTTTTACCCAGGCGCGCAGGCTCAGCCGGGTCATGCCTTCGGCGTGAAAGACCGCGTTTTCCAGCAGATTCATGAGCACCAGCTCAATGAGCATGGCGTCCATGGGGATGCTGACAAAATCCTCCGGCAGATCCAGGTCCACCCGCTGATTGGGATAGTGCTTGTGAAATTTTACCAGCAGGTCGTCGGTCAGCTCCTCCAGAGGCGTGTCCTGCTTGGTCAGACGCACGCTGTCCCGGTCCACCCGGGTGATGGAGAGCAGATTCTCCACCATGCGGATCAGCCCCTGGGCGTCGGTGCAGATGTCGCTGAGCATCTTCAGGTGCTTCTCCCGGGGCAGCTCGTCGTATTTGTCCAGCATGACCGAGCAGGCGCCGTAGATGGAGGTCAGGGGCGTGCGGAGGTCGTGGGAGATGGCCCGCAGCAGGTCGCCCCGCATGCGCTCGTTCTCCGCCTCGGCCTTCATCTTCTCCTGCTGCTTGAGCTTGGTGGTCAGGGCGCCGGTCATGGCGGCCACGATGAGCATGACTACCGCCGAGGAGATGCACTCCGGAGAGATCAGGTCAAAGGCCCAGTAGGGAAAGGTGAAGGCGTAGTTCACCGCCAGCACGCTGAGCAGGGACGCGGCAATGCCCCAGAAGTAGCCTTGGGCCCGCAGAGACACCAGAAACACGCCCAGGACAAAGATCATGGGCACCATGGTCCGGGTGTCGAAGACCTCCCAGAGCACCAGGCTGACGCAGAAGGCCGCCGCAAGGACGAAGAGCGTGAAGGCGCAGTCCCGCGCGGCGCGTTTTCGGTTAACCATGGACTTGGCCTCCCCAGGTTCCGGGAACTCCCGGTGTTGTTCGGATTCGCCGGGGCCTTTGGCCCGGCGCCATTCATTATAGCATCCGCATAGGTTAATTGGCGGTAAAGGTTATACCGAATCGGATCGGGTTGGGGACTATTCGATAAAAAGATATCGTTTTTCTCCGAAAAATGGATAAATTTCCCCACTCCGCCAAAAACCACCGGGATTCTATGGTGATATTGCATTAATTATACACGGTTTCCGGGTTTACGTCAATTGACACGGCGCATTTTTCCTGGTATGATAGGATTACAGGAGGATCCCTGGGAATTTCTCTTAGAAAGGAGGAAGGGACTATGCCTGCCGAAACCATGATTTGGCTGGGGCTGACGCTGGTTTTTCTGATTGTGGAAGCCGCCTGTCCGATTCATCTGGTCTCCATCTGGTTTGCCGCCGGCGCGCTGACGTCTGTGGTGGTCAGCATGCTGGGAGGACCGGTCTGGCTTCAGGTGCTGCTGTTTCTGGCGGTGTCCGGAGCGCTGCTGGCCCTGCTGTGGCCCGTGATCCGCAAGTATGTGAATCCCAAGCTGGTGGCCACCAATGTGGACGCCCTGGTTGGGGCTACGGCTGTGGTCATTGCCGCCATTGACAACATGGAGGCCGAGGGCCAGGTAAAGCTCAACGGCATTGAGTGGACGGCCAGAAGTACTTCCGGTCAGCCGATCCCTGTGGGAACCCATGTGAAGGTGGATCGGATCGAGGGCGTAAAGGCCTTCGTCTCCCCCACAGAAGCCCCCGTGGGCGCGCAAGTGTAAAGAGTATTTTGAAAATTTGAATTCAGGAGGGAAAGAGGTATGATGCTCATTATTGTGATTCTGGTGGTATTGGCCTTCATCATTGTCATTGCCAACATCACCGTGGTCCAGCAGTCCAGGGCCTACGTCATTGAACGGCTTGGCGCGTTTCACAGCGTCTGGGGCGTGGGACTGCATTTCAAGATCCCCTTCATCGACCGGGTCGCCCGGAAGGTGAGCATGAAAGAGCAGGTTCTGGACTATCCGCCCCAGCCTGTGATCACCAAGGACAACGTGACCATGCAGATCGACACCGTGGTCTACTTCCAGATCACGGACCCGAAGCTCTATGCCTACGGCGTGGAGCAGCCCATGGCGGCCATGGAGACCCTGACGGCCACCACCCTGCGAAACATCATCGGCGACCTGGAGCTGGACCAGACCCTGACCAGCCGGGACGTGGTCAACACCAAGATGCGGGCCATCCTGGACGAGGCCACAGACCCCTGGGGCATTAAGGTCAACCGGGTGGAGCTGAAGAACATCCTGCCTCCGGCGGACATCCAGTCCTCCATGGAGAAGCAGATGAAGGCCGAGCGGGACCGCCGTCAGGCCATCCTCCAGGCCGAGGGCCAGAAGAAGTCCGCCATCCTCATCGCCGAGGGCGAGCGGGAGTCCGCCATTCTCCGGGCCGACGCGGAAAAGCAGGCGGCCATTCTCCGGGCGGAGGCGGAGAAGCAGTCCGCCATTCTCCGGGCCGACGGCGAGGCCCAGGCCATTCTCACGGTTCAGAAGGCCCTGGCCGACTCTCTGGAGCTGCTCAACGAGAAAGCGCCCAACGATCAGGTCATCAAGCTCAAGTCCATCGAGGCTATGCAGAAGGTGGCCGACGGCCAGGCGACCAAGATCATCATCCCCAGCGAAATGCAGGGGCTGGTGGGTATGGCCAGCGGCATTCTGGAGGCCGTGAAGAAATAACCGCACAAATACACGAACGCCTGGGAGTTCCCAGGCGTTCTGTTTTTGCGCGATGGCATGAACAATCCCGAAATGCAATCCCATGCGTGTTGACACGGCAAAGGGGTTCGGACAGCGCCCGCTTTACGCAGCCTGGTTCGAGCACAGCCAGGCTCTTGGCTCTCCTTCCGGGAGAGCTGGCAAAAATCTTTGATTTTTGACTGAGCGGTTTGGGCATTGCGTTCTAAGTGAAGTGCTGAGACAGGGGCAAGTGCTCCCCGACCCCTGCCGGGGGCCTTCCTTTCTTGTCCCGCCAAGAAAGGAAGCAAAGAACGCGGCCAGGGGAGGCGCTGAGTTGATAGCTCCCGCTCTCAAAGCCGCCCTCCCCTGGACCCCTCCCGGCGCGCTTTTCGTTTGGTGCCGGTATTGCCTTAAGCGCCAAATCGGTACGATGCTCGTGTGAAGCGCAAGCATCCTGACAGCTGCCCAGACGGAAGCCTGCATGGGAGGAACGGATATCTGCGTTTTCTTTTGTGTAAAGCGATTTAGCAAGGGCCGGGCTTACACATGGCGTTTCGAGCACAGCCAGGCCCTTGGTTCTCCTTCCGGGAGAGCTGGCAAAAATCTTTGATTTTTGACTGAGCGGTTTGGGCATTGCGTTCTAAGTGAAGTGCTGAGGCAGGGGCAAGTGCTCCCCGACCCCAAAAGGGGACTTCCTTTCTTGTTACGTGGTTTCGGCGGGAGGCGTTTGACGGCGGCTGTGTTCGCCCAGGAGCTGGTACGCGGCCGCGGCCAGGGGGACACCCAGGAGCATGCCCAGGATGCCGAAGACGCCGCCGCCTATGGTGACGGCAGCCAGGACCCAGACGCCGGGCAGGCCGATGGAGGAGCCCACCACTCTGGGGTAGATCAGGTTCCCCTCCAGCTGCTGAAGGATCACCAGGTAGACCACGAAGAGCAGGGCCTTCATGGGGTCCACCGTCAGGATCAGCAGGAAGCCCACGGCGCCGCCGATATAGGCGCCCATAACCGGGATCAGGGCGGAGACGCCCACCACGACTCCGGTCATCGCCGCGTAGGGGAAGCCCAGCAGCATCATGCCCAGGGCGCACAGGGTACCCAGGATCACCGCCTCGGTGCACTGGCCCACAATGTAGCGGTGGAAGCAGTTGTTCAGCACGCCGGCCACATGGTGCAGGTTCCGGTTCCAGCTGGGGCGCAGATAGGTGGACAGGAGCCGGGCAAGCTGGGCCTGAAGCTTTTCCTTTCCGGCCAGCAGATACAGGGAGAAGATCAGCGCCAGCAGAAAGTCCACCAGATAACCGGCCACATTGGCAGTGACCGTGGCCACGTTGCCCAGGCCCGACAGGAGTCCCTGGAGGAGGTTGTACAGAACCTGAGCCCAGTCGATGTTCCTCAGCCGCTGGGCCAGTTCCTCGCTGAGGGCGTTTTCCTTGGGCAGCAGGGGGATCAGCTTTTCCAGGATTTTGGGCACTTCCTCCAGCATCAGACGGATGCAGGACAGCAGCTCCGGCAGGACCAGTCCGATCACCGCCGCCAGGATCAGGATCACGGTCAGGAAGGCGGCCAGCATGCACACAGGCCGGGCGCTTGCGCGCACCAGGGCATTGCCGCTGCGGGGGAAGTAGTGACGTTCGTAGAAGGTCATGGGAATGTTGACCACATAGGCCAGGACGAATCCCAGGAAGATGGGGGAGGCGGCGTCCAGAATCTTCCGGACCAGATCGACGCAGGGGGTCCAGTAGGTGATGCCCAGAAAGAGGCCGAAAGCGGTCAGGGCGGCAAACAGGATGGTAGAATGCTTGATTTTCATGATCCAACTCCGTTCTTTGCTGGCGTGGGCGGCATGGCCCCGAGGACATATCTGATCGAGGCGATCCTTTTTCATGGAACAGGCGTATGAATGGGCGGGCCAGCGCCGGCGGCTGGGAAGGCCGGAGGCCCCGCGCCCCATAGCGGTTAAGCATATCATACCATAGTTTTCTGAAAAATACTATGGACAATCTGAAAGGAACGTAAAATATGCCGATCACCGTTACGAGGCCGGCGGCCCAGACCGTGGACGCGGATCTGCAAAAGGCTGTTGACATGGCAGGGCATTGCATCCCGGCAGGGGCAGCGCCGCGAGGGGGTTCTCACGCAAAAACCCGGACCGCTTTGGGCGGTCCGGGCGTATGTTGTGGGAAAAGGTTACTTCAGGCCGTACCAGGCGATGCCGTCGATGTTCCAGCCGGCGGACTTCAGAAGGTTGCACTCAGTCATGCTGTCGGTGTAGTGGTGGGCGTGCAGATCCGTGTTAGGCTTGCACACACGGTACAGGGGCTTGCCGGTGGCTGCGGGAGCGCTGTAGAAGGCAGGGCCTTCGTTCTTCCAGACGCCGGAGGACACCAGCCGGTTGATCTCGTTCCAGTCCATGGTGTACAGATGGCTGCCATTGCTGGGGAGGTACAGCCGGTAGACGGTGGTGCCGCTGGTGGGAGCGTACCAGCCGATGCCCTCATAGATCCAGCCGCCGTTGACCAGGGTGTTCTTCTCCCGGGCGCTGTTGGTGTACAGATGCTCGCCGCTGCTGCTGTTGTAGAGCCGGTAGATGGCAATGCCTTTGGCGCTGGGGTCCGAGGAGGAATTGTAGTCGGAGGAGGCCATGGGATACGCGGAATGGAAGCTGGAGGTGTTGTAGGCGGAGTCCCGGGTGTGGTTGGGGAAGTTGGCGGGACAGCGCAGGAACCAGCTGTAGCTGGCGCTGCCGGCATCCCAGGTGGAATCGGCGTTATACCAGTAGTTGCCCAGCTTGATGATGTTCCAGATATGGCACTCTGACTCAATGGAGGGGATGGCGCGGCAATTCACGCCGGCTTCCAGAGCCATGCGGTACAGCAGCATGGTGTAGCCCTGGCAGACGGCAGTACCGTTGATCAGAGCAGCGTAGGCAGTGAACTGGAGGGTATAGGACGGATTGCTCAGGTGGGCGTAGTCGTAGGTGACGTTCTGGCAGATGTAGTCATAAATGCTGCGGATCTTCTGATAGTCCGTCTTGCTGCCCACGTTCAGCTGATTCAGGACGGAGTTGACCCGGCTGGTGACGACGGCTTCCTGAGAGGCGGTGGTGTAGTAGGGGATGGTCAGGTACAGTTCATAGTAGTAGTAGGCGCTGTCGCTGCCGCTGTAAACGGTGCCAGAGTATCCGCCGTACTGCCACGCCAGGTAGTCGCCTTCGGTGGGCACGCCGGTGTGCTGCAGCGCCAGGGCGAACAGATAGTCAGTGGCGCTCTGATAGTTGGAAATGGAGGTGTAGAAGTTGATATTCACCGAGCTGGTCCGATTTTTCATGGCGTCGCGCAGCTGGACGGCAGCGGTGGAGGCGGGGTAGTAGGTGGTGTTGTAAGTGGCGTCGCGGGGCGTCGCGGTATAGGAGAGGGTATCATCCTCGGAAGGGGTGTAGTTGGGATACCTGGGGTTGGGGGTGAAGGGAATCTGGATGGGCTCTACGCTGAATTTGATCCCGTTCTCGGTTTCCACATAAGCTTCCTCAGGCTCTGTGGCGGAAGTCTCGGGCTCGGTTGTGGAAGGATCCTCGGTTTCCCCGGGCACGGTGGGCTCTTCAGGCTCTGTGGGGGCTTCGGGCTCCGTGGGATCTTCAGACTCCACGGACTCCGTGGCCTCTGTGGACTCCGTGGCCTCTGTGGGGGCTTCGGGCTCCGTGGGATCTTCAGACTCCACGGACTCCGTGGCCTCTGTGGACTCCGTGGCCTCTGTGGTCGCTTCCGGCTCGGAAGGAACCTCGGAAGGCTCTTCAGCGGGTTCTTCGGCAGGCTCTTCCGCAGGAACCTGGGGCTCGGTGGGAACTTCCGGTTCCACGGGCTCCTGGATCTGCGCAGGCTCCGTGGGGGCAGCCTCTGTGCCGGTCTCCGCGGCGAAGGCCATGGGAGCCATGCCCAGCAGCATGGTCAGGGTGAGGAGCATGCAAAGGAACCGCTTGATATTCGTGGTCATTACGATCTCTCCTTATTTTGGTATTAGGAAAAAGCTAAATCTATTATAAGGATGCCGCAGGCTGTTGTCAACATAAAATTCACAAAATATTCAGATTTATGCGGAGGCGGTCAGCCGGAAGGCTGGCGGTGATCGGGACAGGCTGCGTATAGCGGACGCTTTCCAAAAATCGGCCCTGGATTCAGGTGAATAGTGAAGAGTGAATGGGGAAGAAGTAAAAATCGGCAAGCACACAAGTGCTTGCCGATTTTTGGTGGGGGAGGACGGATTCGAACCATCGAAGCGAAACGCAGCAGATTTACAGTCTGTCCCCTTTGGCCACTCGGGAACTCCCCCAGATATGAAATTCTGTTTTGTCTGAATGGAGCCGGTAGACGGACTCGAACCCCCGACCTACTGATTACAAATCAGTTGCTCTACCAACTGAGCTATACCGGCGGCTCAAACAGAACACGCTTATTATAACACGGAATCCCTATTTGTCAAGCAATTTTTCGGGATTTTGCAAAAAATTTCCCGGATGGAAAAACCATCCGGGAAATTGGGGAAAACCTTGGTTTTGGACCTAAAAATCAGAATTCCACGTCCATCTTGGCCAGGACCGAGGCGCACCGGGGACACAGGCCGTTTTCGTCGGCCTCTTCGGTGTGCATCCAGCAGCGGGGGCACTTGGTCCCCTTGGCTTCGCTGACGCCGATGGTCAGCTCGGGGAAGTTCACGCCGCAGGCCACTTCCGCGCCGTCTTCCGGCTCGCTCCAGCCGCAGGCGGAGACAATGCAGATCTCCGCCAGGTTCACACCCTCGCAGGCGGCCTTCAGAGCGGCGTTTTCGGTTTTCAGGGCCACGTGGGCCTCCAGGGCCTTGCCGATGCGCTTGTCGGCCCGGGCCTTCTCCAGGACGCCGTTGACGTCCTGGCGCAGGCGGATGACGGTGTTCCACTTGTCCATGGTCTGCTGGTCCAGCACGTAGCCGCCGAAGCCTGTGGGCATCTGGTTGAGCAGGACGTTCCGGCTGTCGTCTTCCTTCCGGTGGGGCATGGCCTGCCAGATTTCGTCGCAGGTGAAGCTCAGGATGGGGGCGAAGAGCTTGGCCAGGGCGTCCAGGATCAGGTACAGGGCGGTCTGGGCGGAGCGGCGGCGCAGGCCGTCTCTGTCCTCGCAGTACAGCCGGTCCTTCAGAATGTCCAGATAGAAGCTGGACAGCTCCACCACGCAGAAGTCGTTGATGGCGTGGGACACCGGGTGGAACTCGTAGTTTTCGTAGGCAGTCCGGCACTGGGCCACCAGCTGGTCCAGCTTGGTCAGAGCCCAGCGGTCCAGCTCCTCCATGTCCTCGGGGCAGACCAGGTTGTCCGGGTCGAAGCCGTTCAGGTTGCCCAGGCAGTAGCGGGCGGTGTTGCGGAACTTCAGGTAGTTCTGAGACAGCTGCTTGAAGATCTCCTTGGAGCAGCGCACGTCGGCGTGGTAGTCCGAGGAGCCGGCCCACAGGCGGACGATGTCCGCGCCGAACTCCTTAATCAGGTCCGCAGGGTCCACGCCGTTGCCCAGGGACTTGTGCATGGCGCGGCCCTGGCCGTCTACGGTCCAGCCGTGGGTCAACACGTCCCGGAAGGGCGCGCCGCCGCCCAGGGCGCCTACGGAGGTCAGCAGAGAGGACTGGAACCAGCCGCGGTACTGGTCCGCGCCCTCCAGGTAGACGTCGGCGGGCCACAGCTCGGGGGTGTCGTGCATCAGGGAGGCATAGTGGGTGGAGCCGGAGTCGAACCAGCCGTCCAGGGTGTCGGTCTCCTTCTCAAAGCCCCGGCTTCCGCCGCAGTGGGGGCAGGTCAGGCCTTCGGGGACCAGTTCATCGGCTTCCTTCTCAAACCAGATGTTGGAGCCGTGTTCGTCGAAGAGCTTGGAGATGTGGGCGATGGTTTCGGGGGTGCAGATGGGCTTGCCGCAGTCCCGGCAATAGAACACGGGAATGGGCAGGCCCCAGCGGCGCTGACGGGAGATGCACCAGTCGGCCCGCTCCCGGATCATGCTGATCATTCGCTCGCCGCCCCAGGCGGGCAGCCACCTGACGCCTTCGCAGGCGGCCACGGCCTGGTCCTTGAAGGCCTCCACGGAGCAGAACCACTGGGGGGTGGCCCGGAAGATAATGGGGTTCTTGCACCGCCAGCAGTGGGGGTAGGAGTGGACGATTTCCTCGGAGGCGAAGAGCATGCCGCTTTCTCTCATGTCCGCCAAAATCACGGGGTTGGAGGCCTCGGTCTTCATGCCGGCGTACTTGCCGGCGTAGTCCGTGTGGCGTCCCTGATCGTCCACGGGAACCACCAGGTCCATGCCGTAGCGCATGCAGGTCTGGTAGTCGTCGGCGCCGAAGCCGGGGGCGGTGTGGACGCAGCCGGTGCCGGAGTCCATGGTGACGTACTCGGCAAGGACCAGCCGGGAGGTCTTGTCCAGGAAGGGGTGCTGGGCCAGCATGTTCTCAAAGAAGGCGCCGGGGTAGGCCGCCAGGACCCGGTAGTCCTGGAAGCCGCCGATGGCCATGACCTTCTCCATCAGGGCCCGGGCCATGATATAGGTCTCGCCGTTTCCGGCCTCCACCAGCACATACTCCTCCCGGGGGTGCAGGCAGATGCCCATGTTGCCGGGCAGGGTCCAGATGGTGGTGGTCCAGATGACGAAGTAGGTTTTGCTCAGGTCAAACTGGGACAGCTTGCCCAGGTCGTCGTGGATGGGGAACTTGACGAAGACGGAGGTACAGGGATCGTCCTGGTACTCGATCTCCGCCTCGGCCAGGGCGGTCTCGTCCTTGGGACACCAGTACACGGGCTTCAGGCCCTTGTAGATATAGCCCTTTTCGTACATGGCGCCGAAGATCTTCACTTCCTCGGCCTCGAAGTGCCGGTCCATGGTCCGGTAGGGGTGCTCCCAGTCGCCCACCACGCCCAGCCGCTTGAAGCCGGCCATCTGCCGCTGGATGTACTCCTCGGCGAAGTTTTCGCAGGCGGTGCGGAACTCGGCCACGGGCATGGCCTTGTGGTTGAGCTTGTTCTTCTTGATAATGGCGGACTCGATGGGCATGCCGTGGTTGTCCCAGCCGGGGACGTAGGGGGTGTAGCGGCCCAGCATGGCGCGGCTGCGGACGATGAAGTCCTTCAGGGTCTTGTTCAGGGCGTGGCCCATGTGGATATCGCCGTTGGAGAAGGGAGGGCCGTCGTGGAGAACGAACCGGGGCAGGTCCTTGTTCTTTTCCAGCATGGCGTTGTACAGGTCCATGTCCTCCCACTTTTTCAGCATGCCCGGCTCCCGGGCGGGAAGGCCGGCCTTCATGGGGAAGTCGGTCTTGGGGGTGATGATGGTGTTTTTGTATTCCATTAGGAATCAAGCCTCCGTTATGAATTAAAAATCGGTAAGAAACAGCGCCTCTGTCTCCCGTAAGAGACAAAGGCGCTGAAAACCTCTGCGGTACCACTCTTGTTCCGGCGGATCGCCGGCCCTCGATGGCGCTGTATCGGACGCCGCCCGGCGCAGCCTACCGGACCGGGTCCTTCGGTGCGCGGCTCGGAGGTGATAAGAACGGACGCCTGCTTGCTGCCTTGCACCATCCGGCAGCTCTCTGAAAGCGGTGTGGGCGTTCTCCTGTCCTCGTCTTCGCCTTGGGGATATGGGATTATGAAATCTTTGAATCGATCATCCGCGGCTGAGCCAAAATCTCTCGCTGTCAGCGCCTGCCGATTCAATCAGAGCTTCCCTTACTTCTTCTTCGGATCGTAGTTCCGGCCGAACTGCAGGTTCAGGCTGGCGAACTTGCTGGTGGTGGACTCGTTGGCGGTGGGGTGCTTGGGCGCGGCCTTGGGGGCGTGGTCCACGGTGGAGCCTACGATGGCCTCCACGCTCTGGGCGATCTCATCGGCCACATCCGCGGCGGCCGGCGCGGGGGGAGCGGGGGGAGCCGCCGGGGCAGCGGGGGCAGCGGGAGTTGCGGGGGTGTTGGCGGCCTTGATCCGCTCCAGGGCCTGGATGCAGGTGCGCAGCTGGTCCTGCAGCTCGTTGATCTTGGCGGTGGCGGTCCGGCGGGCGTCCTCTACCCGGGCGTTCTCCGCGGCCACCAGAGCGTCGGTGCCGGCGCTGCTGAGGGCGGGCGCGGCAGCGGCGGAGGCGCTGGCTTCCTTGAGCATTCTGGCGCACTTGGCCTCGGCTTCCATGACCATCTTGTCGCAGGTCTTCTGGGCGTTGATCACGGCCTCCTTCATGGAAGATTCGTTCTTGCGGTATTCTTCCAGCTTGCCGACCAGAACCCGGATCTTGCTCTTGAGCAGGGCGTTTTCCTTGTACAGCGTGACGTAATCTTCCGTCAAAGGCTCCAGGAATTCATCCACCTGCTGCATGTCGTATCCGCCGAAGGTGGATCTGCCGAAGGAAATCTGATCGATCTGCTGCGGTGTAAACATAATGACATGTGCTCCTTTCTGGATCTGTATTGAAATATGCCGCCTGAAAAACAGGAAGACCGGCGGGCCGCCGGAAGATCCCTGATTTCGGGCTATGTATCAAAATGGATATTCCGTAAAAAACCTTCATGACCGCCATGAAAGCTTTTTACAGGAACATCCGTTGAAACCTGCTTCGGCGCCGGGGGACCGGACCGGATCAGATATAGCTCTCCACTTCTGCCTGGATGGTCTCCAGGTCGCCTACGATGTCCATGTTGTGGGGGCAGAACAGGTAAGCCGACTGGGCGATTTTCTTCACGTCGCCGTCCAGAGCGTAGACGCAGCCGGACAGGAAGTCCACCACCCGGCGGGCCATGGCCTTGTCCACGTTCTCCATATTCACGATGACGGCCCGGCGGTTGCGCAGGTCATCGGCGGCCTTGGAGGTGTCGTTGAAGCTGCCCGGACGGAACAGGACCACCTCCTGCTTGTTGCTGCTGTTCATGTTCACCACCTGGCCGGTAAAGCCGGAAGCGGCGGGAGCGGCGGAGGGCGCGCCGCTCAGAGGGGCGGAGAAGGAAAAATCGTCGGCTTCTTCCTCTTCCTCTACCTGGGGAGCGGGAGCGCGGCGGGGGGCGCTGCCGCGGCGGGGCGCGGACTGCGCGGGCTCTTCGTATTCGTCGAGGTAATCGTCGTCCTCGTCATAATCATCATATTCGTCGTCGGCATAGGGCTGGGCAAATTTCTTTACGTTATCCCAAAAGCTCATGGTGTAGTTCCTCCTAGTGTATGTCACATCATTTTGATGATTCTTTGGCATAGTCTCTGGCCCCAAAAATCGCGGTGCCAACGCGGATCATTGTGCTGCCGCACGCGATCGCATCCGGAAAGTCTCCCGACATGCCCATGGACAAGCAGTCCACTATGACATTATCGGCTATTTTGTTCCTTATGTCAACAGTTAATTGGAACATTTTTTGAAAAAAATTGAGATTTTCTCCCGGATTATGCGAAATCGGCGGGATTGCCATAAGCCCTTTGATACATATGTTTGAAAATAAAGAGGCATTTTCCACCAGAGGAAGGATCTGACACGGGTCGAAACCGGACTTGCTGGCCTCCTGGCCGATGTTGACCTCCAGAAGGATGTCCTGGACGATACCCTGCCTGGCGGCTTCGGCGTCGATGGCCCGGAGCAGCCGCAGGCTGTCCACGCTCTGGATCAGGCTGACCCGGCCTACCACCTGGCGGACCTTGTTGGTCTGCAGATGGCCGATGAAATGGACCGGAGCCCCTTCGTAGGCGTTCTCCCGGAGCTTGGCCGTAAGCTCCTGAACCCGGTTTTCGCCGCAGCAGTCCACACCGGCGGCAATGGCCTGGCGGACGGCGTCGGCGGACTGGGTTTTGGTGGCGGCGCACAGGAGGATCTGACCGGGGTCCCGGCCGCAGGCAGCGGCGGCGGCAGCCATTTCCCGGCGGATGGAAGCGACGTTTTCAGCAATGGACATACACTAGCCTTCTTTCTGTGTTTTTATACGAATTCTCTTTTAAAATCGTTATGCTTATCGTCTATAAACGGCAGACATTGCAGAGGATACGCACTGGTTTCAGAAATCTGCGCGCCCCTTGGCTCTCCTTTCAGGAGAGCTGGCAAAAATCTTTGATTTTTGACTGAGAGGTCGATGACGCAGTACGTTTTTCCGGTGCTCAGATAGAACCGGGGACGCGAAAAAACCAGGCGGCGGAATGAGCTCCGTCGCCTGGTTCGCGTTATGCAGGCATGGCTGCGGCTTTCAGCGGCTTCATGGGCGCAAGGGTGGAGATGGCATGCTTGTAGATCATCTGCTGCTTGCCGTCCGTCACCAGCACCACCACAAAGCTGTCAAATCCAGTGATGATCCCCCGGAGCTGGAAGCCGTTCATGAGGAACAGGGTCACCGGCACCCTGTCCCGGCGTACCTCCTTGAGAATGGCTTCCTGTAAATTTGCTGCTTCAGACATATGTGTACCTTCTTTCTTTCAGGATGCCCATATGCTAGCATGTTTCAGTTGTCAAATTCCCGTAGAACCTGTCGGGCGCGGACAATTATTTCTTCCTCGCCCTCGTCCTCCCGCCGCAAGATCCAGCGGATGGCGGGGTTGCGCCGGAACCAGGTCAGCTGCCGTTTGGCGTAGTGCCGGGAGGCTTTGCGGACCTGGTCCGCCGCCGCCTCCACGGTGATCCGGCCATCCAGGGCGGCGAGGAACTCCTTGTAGCCGATGGCCTGCATGGCGGTGCATTGGGGGTCCACCCCGTTTTCCAGCAGGATTTGAATCTCCCGCAGCAGGCCCTGCTCCAGCATCCGGTCCACCCGCCGGTCGATGCGGCGGTACAGGACCGCCCGGTCTTCAAAGTCCAGGCCCAGCCAAATGGGCTGGTATCGGGGCGCCTGGGCCTGGGTCCGGCGGTTGTGCTCGGTGATGGTCTGGCCGGTCTCCAGGTAGACCTCCAGAGCCCGGATGATCCGCTTCCGGTCCGCCAGGTGGAGCCGGGCGGCGGATTCGGGGTCCACGGACCGGAGCCGGGCCATCATGGCCTCCATGCCCTCCTTGTCCGCCTGGTACTCCAGAGCCCGGCGGACGCCGGTGGAGGGGAAGGGGGCGAAGCTGTTGCCCCGGATCAGGGCGTCCATATACAGGCCGGTACCGCCGGCGATGAGGGCGGTCTTGCCCCGGCGCAGGATGTCGTCGAGGATGGGAGCCGCCATCTCACAGTACCGGCTGACGGAGAAATCCTCCCCCGGCTGGGCCACGGAGAGCATGTGGTGGGGAATCCCGGCCATTTCCTCCGCCGTGGGCTTGGCGGTGCCGATGTCCATGTGGCGGTAGACCTGCATGGAGTCGCAGGAGATCACTTCGCCGTTCAATTCCCGGGCCAGGGCCACGGCCAGGGCGGACTTGCCGGAGGCCGTGGGGCCGGGGATACAGATGATGGGGTTCATGGCTGCCTCCTTAGGTCCGCCGGAACTGCTTTTCCAGCTGTTTTTTGCTGAGGCTGACGCAGATGGGACGGCCGTGGGGACAGTATTTCAGATCCTCCCGGGCCAGGACCTCCCGGGCCAGAACCAGAAGCTCCTGCTCGTCGCTGTGCCAGCCGGCCTTGATGGCGGCTTTGCAGGCCACGGTGTGCAGCAGTTCGTCGCGGACGCTGTCCCGGCTTTCCCGGCGGCCGGAGAGCAGGTCCTCGGCCAGGGATTCCACTGCCTCGGCGGCATCGTCGGGGTGCAGGTCCATGGGGATCTGGCGCAGGAGCAGGGTGTTGTCTCCAAACTCCTCCAGCTCGAAGCCCAGCTCCTCCAGCAGCGGCCGGTTGGCCAGCAGCTCGCCCACGGCGGCGGGGCTGAGGCGAATGGCCTTGGGCTGGAGCAGGGCCTGGGAGGTAATGGCCTCCTGGTTGGCTTTCAGCTTTTCAAAGAGGATTCGCTCGTGGGCCGCGTGCTTGTCGATGAGGAAGGCCTCGTCGCCCTCCTCCACCAGGATGTAGCTGTGATACAGCTCCCCCACCATCCGCCACTGAGGCCGGGCGGGCAGGTCCAGGCCCAACTGCTCCGGCTCGGCGGGGGGAACGGGGTCCGGGCTTGGGGCTTCGGGGGCTTTGGCCGGGGCCGGGGGACGGTCCGCGGTTTGTCCCGAAGGGGGAGAGGCCGCCGGGGCGGAAGGTTCCGGCCGGCTTGTCCGGGGCTCGGCTGCCTGCCGGACCTGGGGCAGGGTCACGAATTCCCGCAGGGGCATGTTGGCGGGGCGCTCAATTTTGGCCGCGGCCGCGGCGGCTGCCTCGGGCTTGGGTCGGGGGGCGTCGGCCATGGCGGCGGCAAAGGTCTTGTATTCCTCGGCGTTCATGGTCCGGAAGAAGCCGGACTTTGCTTCCGGAGGGCTCTGGGGCTTCGGGGGAGGCGTCTGGGAAACCGGCTTCGGCTCCGGGGCCTCCTGGGTCCGGAACTGGATCTGGGGGCGGTCGGTCTGCTTGTTCAGAGCTCCCAGGACACCGTAGTGGACGCAGTCGAAAACCGCCTTCTCCGACAGGAACTTGACCTCGGTTTTGGCCGGGTGGACGTTGACGTCCACGGCGGTGGCAGGCAGGGTCAGGTGCAGGACGCAGGCGGGGAACTTGCCCACCATGATCCGGTTCCGGTAGGCCTCCTCCAGAGCGCTGACCAGGAGCCGGGACTTGACAGGCCGGTTGTTGACGAAAAAGGTCTGCAAATTCCGGCTGGGCCGGGCGTCCGTGGGCTTGGATACGTAGCCGGTCAGCCGGTAGCCGTCCCAGGCGCTGTCCACGGCTGCCATCTGGGCGCACTCCCGGCCGTAGACGCAGTACACCGCCGCCTGAAGGCCGCCGGAACCGGGGGTGGACAGGACGGTCTTGCCGTCGCGCAGAAAGCTGATGGCCACCTCCGGGTGGGCCAGAGCCTGGAGCTGGACGGCGGCGGAGACCCGGCTGCCCTCCACGGTGTCGGATTTCATGAACTTCATCCGGGCGGGGGTGTTGAAAAACAGATCCCGGACGATGATGGTGGTACCCTCGGGGCATCCGGCCTCTTCCTCCTGAAGGATCTGGCCGGCCTCCAGGCGGAGGCTGGTTCCGGAAAGCGCCCCGGCGGGCTTGGTCAGCAGGTCGATGCGGCTGACCGAGGCAATGGCGGCCAGGGCCTCGCCCCGGAAGCCCATGGTGGAAATGCTGGCCAGGTCCTCGGCGGCGCGCAGCTTGCTGGTGGCGTGGCGCAGGAAGGCTGTGCGGGCGTCCTCGGGGGACATGCCGCAGCCATTGTCCGTGACCCGCAGAAAGGTCATGCCGCCGCTGCGGATTTCCACGGTGATCTTGGCGGCTCCGGCGTCCACGGCGTTCTCCAGAAGCTCCTTGACCACGGAGGCCGGACGCTCCACCACCTCGCCGGCGGCGATGAGATTGGCGATATGAGGGGATAATTGAATGATTTTTGGCATTTGGTTACCTCAGAGCGGCAATGGCGGATAGGTTTACCAGGGCGTGAATCACTATGGGGGCGAAGATGGTGCCGGATTTGACGTAGCTCCAGGCCAGGCAGAGTCCGGCGGGCAGGTATTGCAGCAGGGCCAGCAGCAGCTCCCAGGGGGAATAGATGTTCAGGTAGCCCAGAAGGTGGACGGCGGCGAAGACCGTCATGGACACCAGGTAGGCGGCCGGGGGAGAGCGGCGGTAAAGGCTGCGGAAGATCACGCCCCGGTACAGGCACTCCTCCGCCGGGGGTACCAGGATCACGGTGCCCAGGGCCATGAGGAACCGGCTGCCCTGGGCCATGGCGGCGATGGCTTGGTCATTGTAGTTGGAAAAGTCCGGAGCCACGCGGCGGATCAGCTCTCCCACGCAGCTGCCGCAGGCCCAGTAGGCCGTCAGTCCCAGGACCAGGGCCTGGAGAAAGAGGGCCGGGTGGGCCGTGACCTGACGAAAGGACCGGCCCAGGAAATCCCGGAAGAGAACGGTCACTGCCAGGAAATTGATCAGGTAGTAAAGGAAGTTCAGCTCTGCCGCCCCCAGGGGCTGAGGCAGAAGGCTGTTGAGCCAGTTCAGCGCGCCGGACAGGAACAGCAGCTGGAAGGCAAGGTAGGCTAAGCCCCGGCCGGTCTCCCGGGGAGAGGGGGACAGAAAGCTGTTGGAATTTTTCATAGGGTCAATCCAGAAGCTTTTTCAGCTTGTACAGTTCGTTCATGGCCTCGATGGGGGTCAGGGTCTCCACGTTGATGGCGGCCAGGGCGGCCAGGACCTGCTGCCCGGCCAGGTCCAGCATGGTCAGCTGGTCGGAAGGCTCCTTGTCCTGGGCGGCCTTCACGGGGACCGGGGCCGCGCCCTGGGCCTGAAGCTCTTCCAGAATCTCCCTGGCCCGCTTGACCACGGCGCTGGGCAGTCCCGCCAGCTTGGCCACTTCGATGCCGTAGCTGTCGTCGGTGGCTCCGGGGACAATTTTGCGCAGGAAGATCATCTGGCTGCCCCGCTTCTTCACGGCAATGTTGTAGTTTTTCACATTGGGCAGCTTATCCTCCATGGCGGACAGCTCGTGGTAGTGGGTGGCGAAGAGGGTCTTGGCCCCAAGCCGCCGGGGATCGGCGGTGTATTCCAGCACCGCCCGGGCGATGGCCATGCCGTCGTAGGTGGAGGTACCCCGGCCGATCTCGTCCAGGATCAGCAGGCTCCGGGAGGTGGCGTATTTGAGGATGGAGGCCACCTCGGACATTTCCACCATGAAGGTGGACTGGCCCGAGGCCAGGTCGTCGCTGGCGCCGATGCGGGTGAAGACCCGGTCCACCAGGCCGATCCGGGCGGACCGGGCGGGGACGAAGGAGCCCATCTGGGCCATGAGGACAATGAGGGCCACCTGGCGCATGTAGGTGGACTTACCGGCCATGTTGGGGCCGGTGATGATGCTCACCGTGTTGTCGTTCCAGCCCAGGCGGGTGTCGTTGGGAACGAACAGGGAGTCTTTGAGCATGGCCTCCACCACCGGGTGGCGGCCGTCGGTAATGGCGATCTCCTGGCCCGTGGTGATCTCCGGGCGGCAGTAGCCCCGCTGGACCGCCACGGCGGCCAGGGAGCACAGGACGTCCGCCGCGGCAACGGCGGAGGCGGACTGCTGGACCCGGGCGGCCTGCTGGGCCAGGAATTCCCGCAGCTGGGTGAAGATTTGGTACTCCAGGGCGGTGAGCCGGTCTTTGGCGGTCAGGACCTGGTTCTCCAGCTCCTTCAGCTCCTGGGTGATGTAGCGTTCGCAGTTGGCCAGGGTCTGCTTGCGGATATAGTGGTCCGGCACCTGGTTCATAAAGGACTTGGACACCTCGATGTAGTAGCCGAAGACCCGGTTGAAGCCCACCTTCAGGGTCCGGATTCCGGTCTTTTCCCGTTCCGATGCCTCAATGGCGGCGATGGTGCCGCTGCCGCCGTCCATGATGTCCCGCAGACGGTCGGCTTCCTCGCTGGCGCCCTTGCGGATGATGCCGCCTTCCCGGACGGTCAGGGGGGGATCGTCCACAATGGTCTGCTCGATGCGGCAGGCGCAGTCCGTCAGGGCGTCGATGTTCCGCTCCAGCTTCCGCAGCAGAGGGGATTCGGTCTTGCCCAGCAGGGCCTTGACCTCGGGCAAGGCCCGCAGGCCCCGGGCCAGGCCCAGCAGATCCCGGCAGTTGACGGTGCCGGTGACGATCCGGGTCATGACCCGCTCTAGGTCCGTGACCTCCTGGAGGGCCGTCTCCAGCTCGCCCCGGGTGATGACAGCGTTTACCAGCTCCTCCACGGCCTCGTGGCGGCGGGTGATCTCCACGGGGTCCAGCAGGGGCTTTTCCAGCCAGGACCGGAGCATGCGGCCGCCCATGGCTGTGTGGGTCTTGTCCAGGACCCAGAGCAGGGAGCCCTTCTTTTCCTTGGAGCGCATGGTCTCCGTGAGCTCCAGGTTCCGCCGGGCGTCCATATCCAGCTCCATGAACCGGCCGGTGGAGTAGTATTGCAGCTGGCGGATGTGGGCCAGGTCGTTCTTTTGCAGGGTCAGCAGGGTCTGCAGCAGGGCGCCGCTGGCGATGATGCCGGCGGGCATGCCGGCGATGCCCAGCTGGGCCAGGGTGGCGCCGAAGTGCTGTTCCAGCAGCTGCTGGGCGGGCTCCAGCTGGAACAGGTCGGCGGTACCCTCGTCCACGCAGCAGTTGAGCCGCCGGAACAGGGCGTCGTCAATGGCCTCGCAGTGGGTCCCCTGGCCGAAGCGCAGGACCTCACTGGGGGAGAACCGGCCCAGCTCCGAGGCCACGTTCTGCTCGTCGGTACACACCGTGGCGAAGAAGGCGCCGGTGGACACGTCGCAGAAGGCCAGACCGAACCGGCCCGCCTCGCTGTAGACGCAGCCCATGTAGTTGTTCTTGCTCTCGTCGAGCATGCAGCTTTCGGTGACGGTGCCGGGGGTGACGATGCGGGTGATCTCCCGCTCCACCAGGCCCTTGCTCAGGGCGGGGTCCGTCATCTGCTCGCAGATGGCCACCTTGTACCCCTTCTGGACCAGGCGGGCGATGTAGGAGTCCACGCTGTGGTAGGGAACGCCGCACATGGGGGTCTGCTCTTCCTTGGGCTTGCCCCGGTCCCGGGTGGTCAGGGTCAGATCCAGCTCCCGCGCGGCCAGCCTGGCGTCCTCGTCGAACATCTCGTAGAAATCGCCCAGGCGGAAAAACAGGATGCAGTCGCTGTTGTTCTCTTTGATATGCCGGTACTGCCGCTGCATGGGGGTTAGTTCTTTTTCGGGTTTCGTCATGGACAAAGCCTCTTTCTACTATATTATATATAATGTATATCGGGTCACAGTTTTCCGGTCAGGCTCCAGGTGGAGGCGCCGGTGATGGTCAGGTCCTGCCAGGTGCCGATGAGGTCTTCGCTTCCGGCAAAGCGGACCAGCCGTCCGCCCTCGGTCCGGGCGGTGAGCATGTCCTTGTCGGTCCCGTCCACCAGACAGCGCATTTTTCTGCCTACATAGCCGCGGTGGATCTGCTCGGAAATGTCGTTTTGCAGGGCGCAGAGCCGGTCGAACCGGCGGTTCTTCTCCTCCTTGGGGGTGGGATCGTCCATGGCGGCGGCAGGGGTGCCGGGCCGGGGGGAGAAGAGGAAGGTGAACAGGCTGTCGTAGCGGACCTGCTCGATCAGGGACATGGTCTGCTGGAAGTCCTCCTCGGTCTCCCCGGGGAAGCCCACGATCACGTCGGAGGTCAGCACCAGGTCCGGCATGACCTGCTTGGCGTAGCGGACCTTGTCTAAGTAGGTCTCCCGGTCGTAGTGCCGGTTCATGGCCTTCAGCACCCGGCTGGAGCCGGACTGGAAGGGCAGGTGGAGCTGCTTGGCAATGTTGGGATATTTGGCCATGGTGTCGAAGAGCTTATAGGAGGCGTCCCGGGGGTGGCTGGTCATGAAGCGGACCAGGAACCGGCCGGGGATCTGGGCAATGGCGGCCAGCAGGTCCGCGAAGTCCATGCCCTGGTCCAAGTCCTTGCCGTAGGAGTTGACGTTCTGGCCCAGGAGGGTAATCTCCTTGACGCCGCTTTCGATGAGCCGGCGGCACTCGCTGAGGATGTCTTCGCTGCGGCGGCTGCGCTCCCGGCCCCGGACATAGGGGACGATGCAGTAGGTGCAGAAGTTGTTGCAGCCGTACATGATGGACACCCAGGCCTTCAGCTTGGAGTCCCTGGCCTGGGGAATGCCCTCGGCAATGGAGCCGGGCTCGTCCTCGGTGAAGAACTGCCGCTTGCCCTGAGACAGGACCTGCCACAGCAGCTGGGGGAACTGCCACAGGTGGTGGGTGGAGAAGACGCCGTCCACATGTGGGTAGCTCTGCCGAATCCGCTGGATCACGGTGGGCTCGCCGGCCATGCAGCCGCACAGGAAGATCTTCTGTCCGGGGTGGCGGCGCTTGGTGTGGGTCAGGGCTCCCAGGTTGCCGAAGACCCGCTGCTCCGCGTGCTCCCGGATGGCGCAGGTGTTCACGATGACCACGTCGGCCCCTTCGGCGCTCCCGACAATGCCGTAGCCGCACTGGATCAGATAGCCCCGGAGCTTTTCCGAGTCGGCCTCGTTCTGCTGGCAGCCGTAGGTCTCCACATAGGCGGTGGGGCAGAGGTTCCGGCTCTGCCAGTAGGCGGAGATCCGGTCGCAGCAGGCGAACTGCTCGGCAAGCTGGTCTTGGGAGATCCGGGTGGTCTTTGTGTTCATAGGGGTATTCCTCCGATGGGCGTTCAGTATCAGACGCGAAAAAATTCCGTTGACCCGCCCAAAGCGGCGGATTCAATACACATTATCATAACATTTTTTTGAGAACTTTGCAAGAGCGGATATGGGGGCAGCGGAAGGGCCAAAATTGGGGCGAGGATAAATAAAACCGGCGGAAACCTTGCAATTGGGGGAAAATCATGATACACTACCATTTGTATGCTGCCGGAAGGAGAAAACCGCCTTCCTGGACAGGAAAGGCCGGTTCTTCCGGCGGATGATTCTGACGAAATGAGGATAAGTTATGAAACAGTGCAAATACTGTCAGGCGGAGATGGAGGAGGAAGCCACCCTCTGTCCCAGCTGCGGAAAGGATAATTCCCAGGAGCCGGAAGCCCCGGTGACCGCGGAGGCCGAAACCACCCAGGAAAAGAGCGAAGCCGTTTCCGAGGGGATGAAAGCTGCCTTTGAAGATGCGGAAAAAGCCCCTGCGAAGACCGAAGCCGGTGAGGGAGCGGTTTCCGGCGGCAAAGCTGTCCCATCCACGCCCATCCAGGAGGGCGTCAAGGCGACTCCCGGTAAGATCGCCCTGGCCGTGGCCGCGGTGGTGGTGCTGCTGGCGGCTCTGATTGCCCTGATCGTCATGGGCGCCCGGGACAGCGCGCCGTCGGTCTCCGCGACTCCCACCGAAAACACGACCTCTACCGAAACCACGACCCAGACGGCTACGGTCCCCGCCGACGGCAACTCCGACGACGTGACCTGCAAGGGTACCTACACCGTCTCCGACGAGGAGGCCCGGGCGGCCCGCGACACCGTGGTGGCCCGGCTGGGCGGCGCGGAGCTGACCAACGGACAGCTGCAGGTTTACTACTGGATGGAGGTCCAGAGCTTCCTGAGCAACTACGGCGCTTACGCCGCCTATTTCGGACTGGACTACACCCAGCCCCTGGACGTGCAGCCCAGTATGGAGGAGGGCTACAACTCCTGGCAGCAGTTCTTCCTCAACAGCGCCCTGACCTACTGGCACCAGATCCAGGCCATGGCCCTGGAGGCGGAGAAGGCCGGTCTGGAGCTGACGGCGGAGGATCAGGAGTACCTGGCCAATTTGGAGACCAGCCTCACCGAGACCGCTTCCGGCTATGACATGACTCTGGATGAGCTGATGCTGAGCAACATCGGTCCCGGCGCGGATCTGAGGGAGTTTGCCCAGTATCAGGAGATCTACCTGCGGGGCATGGGCTACTACAGCCAGGAGACGGCGAAGTTCGAGCCCACAGAGGCGGAGCTGGAGGCCTTCTTCGCGGAGCATGAAGCGGAGTATGCGGAAAACAGCATCACCAAGGACGGCGTTTTGGTGGATGTGCGCCACATTCTGGTGGGTCCCGAGGGCGGCACCGCCGATGAAAACGGCGTGACCACCTACTCTGAGGAGGAGTGGGCGGCCTGTGAAGCCGAGGCCCAGGAGATCCTGGACCAGTGGCTGGCCGGGGACAAGACCGAGGAGAGCTTCGCGGCCCTGGCCAACAGCAAGTCCGAGGACGGCGGGTCCAACACCAACGGCGGCCTGTACGAGGATGTGTACACGGGCCAGATGGTGGAGCCCTTCGACGCCTGGTGCTTTGACGAGGCCCGCCAGAGCGGGGACTACGGCCTGGTGAAGACCGACTACGGCTACCACGTCATGTACTTTGTGGACAGCCGCCCCCAGTGGAAGGTGTACGCCCAGAGCGACTGGACCAACGAGCAGATCAACGCCATGATCGACGGCCTGACCCAGGCCTATCCCATGGAAGTGGACTATGAAAAGATCGCTCTGGGCCTGGTAAACCTGGGCGGCTGAAACGAATAAAAAAGACAGGCCCTTTCCGGTTTGGCGGAGGGCCATAAGGAAGCATCAGAAACACAATAACGGAACGGCTGACAGACAGAGCCGCGAAAAGGAACCGGCGTGTTATTTCGCAGTGAAATAGCACGCCGGTTTTCTGCGCGTTTTTATATTTTTGATTCGCGCTTATCGACTTAACACAGCCTGCGGGCCGCCTTGGCTCTCCCTTTGGGGTAAGCGAAGCGCAGTCGCGGGAGTGGGTGACAGGCCCGGCGGCCGCAGGCCGCCCTTGGCTCGCCCCTTGGGGAGAGCTGTCGCAAATCTCCGATTTGCGACTGAGAACAGCAGCTGTCCCGCGGCCAGGGCCAGCAGGGCGCTGGCCCCGGCTGAGGAATATGGCCCTGGAGCGCCGGATTATCCTGCCCCCCTGTTCTTCGCGGACCGGGCCTTCGCCGTATTCCTGGCCGAGCAGGGGCTGGACATTCTGTCGGCCGCGGACTCATGGCAGAAGAACGGGAAGGGGAAACGAAGGGTCCCTCGGGACTCCGGTGAACCGGGGCCTCTTTGGCGTTGGGGCAGGGACTTGCCAAAGGGAACAGGGCGTGATATGATAGGCAAAAAGCAACGAGGAGGATAGAAACACTGTGATATTCAGCAAGCATATCAACCGGTACTATCTGCGGTATCTTCCTGTGCTGCTGCTGGGCGTGGCCGCCCTGGTGGTGGTGGACTATTTGCAGCTGGAGATTCCGGAGCTGTATCAGATGCTCATCAACGGCATGAACCAGGGATATGTGGCGGAAAAGGGGGTCCGCGTCGTCTTTGACATGGACTTCCTTCTGGACAGGATCTGCATGCCCATGGTGGGCATCATCCTGGCCATGGTCTTCGGCCGGTTCCTGTGGCGGGTCTGCTTTTTCGGCGCGGCCATCCGGGTGGAGACGGACCTGCGCGACCGGATGTTTGACAACTGCCGCCACCTGAGCCGGGAGTACTACCAGGTCAACAAGGTGGGCAATCTCATGAGCCTGTTCACCAACGACCTGGACACGGTTCAGGAGTGCTTCGGCTGGGGGCTGATGATGTTCTGCGACGCCGCCTTCCTGGGCGTTCTGGCGGTGAGCAAGATGTGGAAGATGGACCGGCTGCTGACGGCCCTGTCCATGATCCCCATGCTGCTGCTCATGGCCGCCGCCGTGGTGGTGGGCAAGCACATGACGAAAAAGTGGGACTACCGGCAGGAGTGCTTCTCCAGACTGTCGGACTTCGCCCAGGAGAGCTTCTCCGGCATCGCCGTGATCAAGGCCTTCGTCAAGGAGGCCCGGGAGCTCATGACCTTCCGGAAGCTGAACCAGGAGAACGAGGCGGTCAACGTGGAGTACACCCGGATCTCCGTGCTCCTGCGGGTGCTGGTCATGGCCTTTGTGGAGAGCGTGGTCTGCGTGATCCTGGGCTACGGCGGCTATTTGGTCTACCGGGGGACCTTCAACGCCGGCCAGCTGGTGGAGTTCACCGGCTATTTCAACTCCGTGATCTGGCCCATTATGGCCGTGTCCGAGCTCATCGATATGACCTCCCGGGGAAAGGCGTCCATGACCCGGATCGAGGAGCTGCTGGAGGCGAAGCAGACGGTCTTCGACCGGCCCGGAGTGGAGGACCTGGAGCAGGTCCGGGGCCGGATCGAGTTCCGGGACTTGAGCTTCCGCTACCCCGACGGGGAGTACGACGCCCTGGAGCATGTGTCCTTTACCATCGAGCCTGGCGAAAACGTGGGCCTGGTGGGCAAGACCGGCTCCGGGAAGACCACCCTGGTGGACCTGATCCTGCGCACCTACAACGTGCCAGACGGCACCGTGTTTCTGGACGGCCGGGACGTCAACGACCTGTCCATCCGGTCCGTGCGCCGGGCCTGCGCCTATGTACCCCAGGACAACTTCCTGTTCTCGGACACCATTGAGCACAACATCGCCTTCGGCACCCCCCACCGGGACCGGAGAGACATTGCCAACGCGGCCCGGCTGGCGGATGTGGACAGCAACATCCGGGAATTCCAGCTGGGCTATGACACGGTGCTGGGGGAGCGGGGGGTTACGGTCTCCGGCGGCCAGAAGCAGCGCATCTCCATCGCTCGGGCCTTGCTCCGGGACGCCCCCATTCTGATCCTGGACGACTCGGTCTCCGCCGTGGATACCAAGACCGAGGAGACCATTCTGGGCAACCTGCGCAAGACCCGGCAGGGGAAGACCACCATCCTCATTGCCCACCGGATCTCCACCATTGCGGAAATGGACAAGATCCTGTTTATGGAAGGCGGAAAGCTGGCGGCAGTGGGCAGCCACGAGGCCCTCTACGCTGAAAACCGGGAGTACCGGAAAATGGTGGACCTGCAGCGTCTGGAAGAGGAAGGAGGGGCAGTTCATGGGTGAATATCTGCCGATTCTCATCGTCGGGGCCATCATCGGGGTGTTTGCCCTGATCTTCCTGGTGGTCTACGGGCTGGACCGGAAAAAGAAGGAGGACATGGGCTTTGAGCGGAATATGCCGGACCGGGAGATCATCCGCAGGCTCCTGGCCTACGCCGCGCCCTACCGGAGGGAGTTTGCCCTGGCTCTGGTGATTATGGTCTTCTCCATCGGCTATGACCTGCTCTCGCCGCTGCTGGTGGGCGATATTCAGGCCCTGGTGAAGGACGACTTCGCCCTGGAGGACCTGTACGCCCGGGTGGCGGTCTACGCCGGGATTCTGGCGGTGAGCCTGGTGTGCACCTACCTGCAGGCGGTGATCCTGCAAAAGACGGGCCAGAAGATCCTGACCCGTATCCGGGAGGACGTGTTCACCCGCATTGAGAGCCTGAGCCATGAACAGCTGAACAACATCCCCGTGGGCAAGCTGGTCACCCGGGTCAGCAACGATCCCAACGCCATCTCCTACATGTTCACCAACATTCTGGTGACCCTGGTGAAGAACAGCCTGGTGATCCTGGGGGTTCTGGGCGCCATGCTCATGCTCAACTACGCCCTGACCCTCATGGTGCTGTGCTTCGTGCCTTTTGTGGTCCTGTTCACCGTGATCTTCCGGCGGTTCTCCCGGAAGATGCACCGCCGGGTCAGCAACGCCACCACGGACCTGAACACCTTCCTGTCGGAAAATCTCTCGGGCATTAAGATCACCCAGATCTTCAACCAGGAGGACCGGAAGATGGAGGAGTTCCTGGAGCGCAGCCGCCGTCTGGAGAAGGCCAAGCAGGGCCGGATGCTGGTCTTCGGCATCTTCCGGCCCATGGTGTACATGCTCTACATCAGCACCAACCTGTGCCTGTTCTATCTGGGCGCCAAGGGCTATATCCAGGACATCTCCTTCCTGGGCCAGACCATCACCAGTCAGATCGTGGTCTCCTTCTACATGTACATCTCCCGGTTCTTCAACCCCATTCAGACCCTGGCGGAGCAGTTCGACATGCTCCAGCGGTCCTTTGCCTCGGCGGAGAAGATCTTCTCCATCCTGGACATGGAGCCTCAGGTGGTGGACGAGCCCGACGCCGTGGAGCTTCAGCAGATCCGGGGCGAGATCGAGTTCCGGGACGTTTGGTTTGCCTACAAGCCCGGCGAGTGGGTGCTCCAGGGGGTGTCTTTCCATGTGGAGCCGAAGCAGACCGTGGCCTTTGTGGGCGCCACAGGCTCCGGCAAGTCCACGATCCTGTCCCTGATCTGCCGCAACTACGACATTCAAAAGGGCCAGATTCTCATTGACGGCATGGACATCCGCAAGATCCGGATCGCCTCCCTGCGCCGCCACTTCGGCCAGATGCTCCAGGACGTGTTCCTGTTCTCCGGGGACATCCGGGAGAATCTGCTCCTGGGCCTGGAGGGGGTCAGCGACCAGCAGATCTGGGATGCCTGCCGGTATGTCAACGCCGATGGCTTTATCCGCCGTTTGGAAGCGGGGCTGGACGAGCCGGTCCGGGAGCGGGGCAACAACTTCTCCGCCGGACAGCGGCAGCTTCTGAGCTTCGCCCGGACCATCCTCCACAAGCCCAGCGTCATGATCCTGGACGAGGCCACCGCCAACATCGACACGGAGACGGAGGTGCTGATTCAGGACTCCCTGGAGCGGATGAAGAACATCGGCACCATGCTCGTCGTGGCCCACCGCCTGTCCACCATTCAGCACGCGGACAACATCATCCTCCTGTCCCACGGGAAGATCCAGGAACAGGGGACCCATCAGCAGCTGCTCAGCCAGAAGGGCCGGTACTATCAGCTCTACACCCTCCAATACCGCAAGCAGCAGCTCCAGAGCTCCTGAGCTCCCATACAAACCAGCCGCGGGCCTGTTACGGACCCGCGGCTTTCTTGGCAATGGGCGGCAGGCCGCCCTCCCGGAGGTGGAGGAACAGGAGCAGAACCCCGGCGGACAGGACGATGGCGGCTACCTCATTGCGGGAGGGTGTACCTTTTATAACGACGGCGGCGGTTAAAAGGATGCGCCTTCGGAAAAAATTTTTTTCGACGGGGAGAGGCGTTGCAATTTCCCCCGATTTTCGCTATACTGTCTTCGTCAGATTTTATCAAAACTGTTTGCCGAAAGAAAGGATGAAAGGCCATGGCTGCAGAAACCTTTTCGTTTTTGGCCGACGGAGGGAGGGAGCTGCCGGCCACCCTCTGGCTGCCGGAGGGGGAGGCGCGGTATGTGCTTCAGATTGCCCACGGCATGACCGAGCACATGGGCCGCTACGAGACCCTGGCACGGGAACTGACCGCCCGGGGGGCGGCGGTGGCCGGGTTTGACCTGCGGGGCCACGGGCGAAACGGCGGGGACCCCAAGGTCGCCTCCTTCGGAGAGGGGGGCTGGGAGGCCTCGATCCGGGATATGCGGCAGTTCTTTCTCTTGCTGGAGGACTGGTTTCCCGGAGCGCCCCATGGGATGCTGGGCTTCTCCCTGGGGTCCTTCCTCCTGCGGGAGTACCTGGGCCGCTATCCGGAAGGGGTGGCGGGAGCCGCGATCCTGGGTACCGGCTGGCAGCCCGGCCCGGTGCTGAGGCCCATAATAGCCCTGGTACGAACCCAGATCCCCAAGGCCGGCTTTGACGGCACCACCGCCCTGGTCCATCAGCTGTCCTTCGGCAGCTACAACCGGAAGTTCCGGCCCAACCGCACGAAGGCGGACTGGCTATGCGCCGATGAGAAGCAGCTGAACGCCTATCTGGGAGATCCCCTGTGCCGGGAGGACATCTCGGCGGGTCTGTTCTGGCAGCTCTTGGATGCCATGAGGCGCACGGGACGCCGGGACGCCTGGGGGAGCTGGAACCGGGAGACCCCCGTTCTGCTCCTGTCCGGCGGGGAGGACCCCGTGGGAGACTTCGGCAAAGGGGTGCGGAAGGTGAAGGACTTTCTGGAGGCGGCGGGAATCCGGGACGTGGAGCTGCGCCTGTTCCCCGGAGCCCGTCATGACGTGCTCCACGACCGGGATGGGGCGGCGGCGCGGAAGGCCCTGGCTGACTGGCTGGAGCAGCGGCTGGGCAAGGCATCGCGGGCATAAGGAGACGGATATGGGATACTTTGCGGTCATCGACACCGAGACCAACTGGGCCGACCAGGTCATGTCCATCGGCACCGTAATCGCCGAGGCGGGGAGCTGCCGCCAGGTGGACGCCAAATACCACATTCTGCCCAGGGAATGTGAAATGGGCGGGATGTACTACGACGCCCTGTTCCTGCGGACCCCTGTGGAGCCGGTCCGGTGCAGCCGGGACCGGGCCGTGGGGGAGATCCTGGGTTGGCTGAACAGCCGGGGCGTCACGGACATCTTTGCCTACAACGCCCGGTTTGACCGGAACCACATTCCGGAATTGCGGAGGCTGTGCTGGCATGACATCATGGCCCTGGCCGCCTACCGCCAGCACAACCCCCGGATTCCGGCCACGGCGGAGCTGTGCGGCACCGGGCGGCTGAAGCGGGGCTACGGAGTGGAGCCCATGCTGCGGCTCCTGTCCGGGGACCGTACATACCGGGAGACCCACAACGCCCTCTTTGACGCCATGGACGAGTTGAAAATCATGGGCCTGCTGGGCCGGGAGATCTGGGAGTATCCGGCCCTGTAAGATGTTCCGGACCGCCGCATAAGAAAACCATCCCGGAACCGGGGGAAAGCCGCCGGTTCCGGGATGGTTTTGCATACAGGTCAGCCGCCCAGTTCGCCGTCCTGGGCAAAATAGGTTGGCAGGGTCCAAAGGGACTGGGGGGTGTTGTCCGTGTCCTCCTGCAATTGGAGCACGGTGCCGGGGGTGTGGGCGGTGAAAAGCCCCTCCCCGGACAGCTGGGTCAGGCACAGAGTGGAGCCCCAGCTGTGGGAGGAGCCGCTGGCCAGGCGGAATTCCGAGGGAAGGGCCAAAAGCGTGTCGGAAGTCGGAACAGGCTCTGTGGTGGGGATTGCGGTGGGGACCGGTTGACCAGGGCCGGAGGAGGTTTTTCTTCACGATTTTGCAAATTTCGATTTCCGCCTTGCCAAAAGGCCGCGGGGCGCGTATAATGGGAGAAGATCCGGCGGCAAACATCCGGCCGCCATAAGGGAGGACACGCTATGGGCTTTTATTTCTTCGACCTGTTTCAGATCCTGTTCCTGCTGGTTTTCGGACTGGCCGTCGGAATCTTGCTGGTGAGCCTGATCCGGGGGGCGAGGCAGTGGAACAAGAACAACCAATCCCCCCGGCTGACCGTATCGGCCCGGGTGGTGGCCAAACGGGCGGACGTATCCCGCCGGCGGAACCTGGATTCGGACCACATGGCACATACCTCCTCCTACACCACCTACTATGTCACCTTCGAGGTCGAAAGCGGTGACCGGCTGGAGCTGACCATGGACGGCAGCCAATACGGACTGCTGGTGGAGGGGGACCGGGGAAACCTCACCTTCCAGGGTACCCGGTATCTGGGCTTCCAGCGGACATAAGAAACACAGGATCAAAGGCACAGAGGGCTTCGGCTCCCTGTGCTTTTGCTTTGCAAAAAAAAATCTCCCTGCGTACACATGTTTTTTTCCTTCCTGGAAATACTAGCCCTGAAAAGGCGGTGGGTTTTATGGAGGAGTTTTCCTGCAAGACGAAGATCATTTCCGGGTCCGGCGCGGTGTCGGCTCTGGGGCAGCTGGGGGCCAGGCGGCTGTTTCTGGTCACGGACCCGTATTTTATGAAGACCGGCCAGGCCCGGCAGGTGGCCCAGGTGGCAAAGTGCGCCGAGACGGCCATCTTTGACCGGGTCCGGCCGGACCCCACGGTGGAGCTGGTGGCCCAGGGGACGGCGGAGCTGAAGAAGTTTCAGCCGGATCTGGTGGTGGCCCTGGGCGGCGGCAGCGCCATGGACTGCGCCAAGGCCATGGTCTATTTTGCCAAGGAAAAGGTGCTTCTGGCGGCCGTTCCCACCACCTCCGGCTCCGGGTCCGAGGTGACGGATTTCGCCGTGCTGACCCATGGAAGCGTAAAACGGCCCCTGGTGGACCCCCGGCTGCGGCCGGATCTGGCCATCCTGGACAGCGACCTGCTGACGGCTCTGCCCAAGGGGCTGGTGGCGGAGACCGGCTTTGACGTGCTGACCCACGCGGTGGAGGCCTACGTCTCCAAGCGGGCCGGAACCCTGACGGATCTGTACGCCCGGGAGGCCTTCAGCAGCGCCTACGCCGCGCTGCCCGCCTCCTACGCCGGACGGCAGGAGGTGCGGCTGAAGGTCCATCTGGCGGCCACCATGGCAGGCATGGCCTTCACCCAGGCGGGACTGGGCCTGTGCCACGCCTTGGCCCACAGCTTAGGCGGCATGTTCCACGTGTCCCATGGCAGGCTCAACGCCATCCTGCTTCCGGCGGTCATCGGCTGCAACGCCCATGCCGCCGCCGGAAAGTACGCCGGGCTGGCCCGGGCGGCGGGGATGGGGGGCAGCGCGGACACCATTGCCCTTCGGAATCTGAAAAACAGCCTGATCCGCCTGCGCCGGGAGCTGAATCTGCCCCAGACCCTGACCCAGGCGGGGGTGGACCCCCGGGCCGTGTGGCGGGGGGCGGAGCATATTGTCGGGGCGGCTCTGGAGGATCCCTGCTGCAAGGACAATCCCCTGGAGCCGGAAGCCTTCCTGATCCGCCGGATTCTGGAGGAGGTGACCGGCCGTGTCTGAGCGGCTGAAAAGCGTGGGCCTGGATCTGGGGACCACTACCACCCAGATGGTTCTGTCGGAGCTGACGGTGGAGAACCGGGCCTCCGGCTTCGCGGTGCCGCAGATGGAGATCGTGGACCGCCGAATCCTGTACCAGAGCCCGGTTCACTTTACACCGCTGCTGGATGGGCAGCGCATGGATGCCCAGGCTCTGCGCCGGATTCTGGAGGCCGAGTATGCCAACGCGGGGATTCGCCGGGAGGATGTGGACACCGGAGCCGTCATCGTCACCGGGGAGACCAGCAGGAAGGAGAACGCCCAGGCGGTTCTGGAGGCTCTGTCGGACCTGGCGGGGGACTTCGTGGTTGCCGCGGCGGGACCGGATCTGGAGAGCGTTCTGGCCGCCAAGGGGGCGGAGGCCCCGGAGCGGTCGGAGGCCCTGGGCAAAGACGTGCTGCACATGGACATCGGCGGCGGCACCAGCAACCTGGCCCTGCTCCGTGAGGGACAGGTCCTGCGCACGGGCTGCCTGAACGTTGGCGGACGGCTGGTAAAGCTGGACCCCCACGGGACCGTGACCTATGTGTCCGAGGTGCTGGAAGGGATTTGCGATCTGAAGCCGGGTCAGAAAGTCACCCAGGAGCAGCTGGAGCCTCTGGCCGGGACCCTGGTCCGGGTTCTGGAAATGGCGGCGGGACGGCGGCCGCCTGCGGATCTGCTGGAGAAGCTCGCCACCAGGGAGGCCCGGACCGTTTGGGAGCCTCCGGGGGAGGCGGTGATCTCCTTTTCCGGCGGCGTGGCGGACTGCATCGAGCAGGACCGCCCCTGGCTGGCCTTTGGGGACCTCGGTCCCGTTCTGGGCCGGGCCATCCGCCGCAGCCGCCTGTGCGGCGGGGACTATGTGCTGGGACGGCAGACCATCCGGGCCACGGTCATCGGGGCGGGCTGCCACAGCGCCCAGCTGTCCGGCAGCACCGTGTTCTGTCAGAACGTCCCCCTCCCGCTGAAGAATGTGCCGGTGGTCCGAATCCATGGCTGGCAGGACATCCGGCAGAAGCTGGGGGACCGGGAGGAGCCTGCGGTGCTGGCACTGGAGGGGCAGAAGGCCCCCTCCTACGCCCAGGTGGTGGCCATGGCCGAGGGCCTGCTGCGGGAGCTCCGGGGGCAGGTGCTGATTTGCCTGGAGCAGGATATGGCCAAGGCCCTGGGACAGGCTCTGGCGGCGCGCCTTCCGCCCTCGGCCAGGATTTTGTGCATCGACCGTATCCGGGTGGATGAGGGCAGCTATCTGGACATCGGCGCGCCGGTGGGCCAGGCCCTGCCGGTGGTGATCAAGACCCTGGTATTCGGCAGACAGAATGCAGCAAGGAGATGTCTATGAACAAGGAAGAACTGACCGCCATGGTGGCGCGGATTCTGGCGGATATGGACCATCAGCCCCTGGCCAAGGGCGGCGACTACCGGCCCACGGCTCCTCAGCCGGAGAAAAAGACCGGGGACCATGAGCCCGGGGACTTCGTGCCGGATGTGACGGATCTGGATCTGCGCAGGCTCTACCTGGTGGAGGACCCAGCCCAGGGGGAGGCCTTTCAAAAGCTGAAGCTGCGCACCCCGGCCCGGCTGGGCTGCGGCAGGGCCGGAGCCCGGTACAGGACATTGACCATGCTCCGCTTCCGGGCGGACCATGCCGCCGCCCAGGACGCGGTTTTCTCCCAGGTCAGTCCGGATTTCGCCTCCCGAAACGGCATGACGGAGGTCCGGACCCAGTGCCGGGACAAGGACGAGTATCTGACCAGGCCGGACAAGGGGCGGCGGTTTGATGAGGAGAACCAGGCGAAGATCCGCGCCGCCGTGTCCGGGAACCCGGTGGTCCAGCTGGTGGTGGGAGACGGCCTCAGCTCCGCCGCCATCGAGGCCAATGCCATGGACTGTCTGGACGCCATCCGGGAGGGACTTCAAGTCCGGGGCATCAATCCGGGAACGCCCATCTTCGTCCGGTACTGCCGGGTGGGGGCGGGGGACGCCGTAGGCGACGTCACCGGCTGTCAGCTGGTCTGCGTGCTGGTGGGAGAGCGGCCCGGCCTGGTGACGGACAAGAGCATGTCCGCGTATCTGACCTACCGGCCCCGGACGGGGGTCAGCGAGTCCAGCCGGACCGTGGTGTCCAACATCCACGCCCAAGGCACCCCGGCGGTGGAGGCCGGAGCCCACATCGCCGGGCTCATTGAGACCATTCTGAAAAAACAGGTCTCCGGAGTGGGCCTGCATCTGGAGGAGGGGGCATGATCCCGGTGAAGGTTCTGGCGGTACGGTATCTGGCCAATGCCAGCCCGGCCCTCTGCGCCGCTCTGGGCGCCCCGGCGGGGTATCCGTCCCTGGCCATGGTGACCACGGACTGCGACGACGCCACTTATATCGCCCTGGACGAGGCCACAAAGGCTGCCCAGGTGGAGGTGGCCTACGGCCGCAGCTTTTACGCCGGCGCCGCCAACGCCTCCACCCCCAATGCCGGGGAGGTCATCGGAATCCTGGCGGCCCGGACTCCGGGGGCGGTCCGAAGCGGCATGGAAGCGGCCCTGGCCGCCCTGGGGCGGATCGGCTTTCAGGAGGCCTCCGGGGTCCCCTACCTGGCCCACACCGTCAGCAGCGTTGGCTCCTTTCTGGCGAAAGAGGCCGGCGTCCGGCCGGGATCGGCTCTGGCCTATCTGATCGCCCCGCCTCTGGAGGGAATGTTCGCCATGGACGCGGCCATAAAGGCGGCGGATGTAAAATTATGTAAACTGTACGGACCGCCCAGCGAGACCAACTTCGGCGGCGGCCTGCTGGCAGGGACCCAAAGCGCCTGCGACGCGGCCTGCGCCGCCTTTGCCCAGGCTGTGGCTCAGACGGCGGCAAGGCCCATGGAGGGGTAAGCTTTGGGTACCAAGGCAAATACGGGAAAGGAAGGAAAAACAATGGATACCAATTCTCTGGGAATGATTGAGACAAAGGGCCTGGTTGGGGCCATCGAGGCGGCGGACGCCATGGTCAAGTCTGCCAACGTGCAGCTTGTGGGGAAGGAGCAGGTGGGCGGCGGCCTGGTGACCGTCATGGTCCGGGGAGACGTGGGGGCGGTGAAGGCGGCCACCGACGCCGGGGCTGCCGCGGCGGAGAAGGTGGGGGAGCTGATCTCCGTCCACGTCATCGCCCGGCCCCACATGGAGGTGGACGCCATTCTGCCCAAGGGACGCGGTGGCGCCAACCCGTCTGCGGGGAAGTGATGTATGCTCTATGACGAGGCGGCGGTCCGGGAGAACCTCCGCAATCGGGATGGGAAGCGGGTCTTCTTTCTGCGGAAGGGGGACCAGCTGACCAGCTCCGCGCGGGACTATCTGACCAGAGAGCGGATTCCCATTCTCCCGGCGGAGCAGGCGGCGGTAAAGCGCTACCGGCTTCCCGGCGGCGGGTATCTGGAGGAGAAGCCGGCGCACATGACCCATCTGCATGGGGACGTGCTGGTACCCAAGGACCATCCCCGAATCCGGTTCCGGGGAAAGCTGGAGGCCCTGGAGGCGGAATTGATCCAGTGCCAGCTGGCGGACCCGGCGCTTCTGGAGCCGGTGGGGCAGATTCTGGATCTGGCCCGGAAGATCCTGCGCTGCGAGGTTCTGGAGGAGCCTCTGGCCTTTGACAAGCTCTGCGGTCTGACGCCCCAGGAGCTGCGCCGGCACAGCCACTTTCCCCAGGACTATTACGGCCAGCCGCACTTCATGCCCTCAGCTGCCGACGGGCCGGTCATGGCCCGGCTGAACCGGGCCAGGTGCGCCGTCCGGGAGACGGAGCTGGCGGCGGCCGCCGCCTTCCGCCGGGAGGATGGGACCTGCGGCCGGGAGGACATTCTCCGGGCCTTGAACCGGATGAGCAGCATGCTCTATATCCTGATGATACGCCAAAAGAGCGGAGGAAACCCTTCATGATATTGAAAACCACCCTGTTGGGAAAGACATACACCTTCCGGGATATCAAGGACGTTCTGGCCAAGGCCAACGAGGAGAAGACCGGCGACCGGCTGGCAGGCCTTGCGGCGGGGAGCGCCCAGGAGCGGATCGCGGCCAAGGTGGTGCTCTCCGCCCTGGAGCTGGGCCAGCTGCGGGAGCATCCGGCGGTACCCTATGAGGAAGACGAGGTCACCCGAATCATACAGGACGACGTCAACGAGAGGGAATACGCCCGGATTCGGGGCTGGACCGTGGCGCAGCTGCGGGAGTGGATTCTGGCGGAGACCACCACCGGGGCGGACATCCGCCGCCTGAGCCGGGGCCTGACGGCGGAAATGGTGGCGGCGGTGTGCAAGCTCATGAGCAACCTGGACCTGATCTACGCCGCGGCCAAGATCACCGTCACCGCCCACTGCAACACCACCATCGGCCTGCCCGGAACCCTGAGCTGCCGTCTCCAGCCCAACCACACCACCGACGACCCCGACGGCATTACGGCCTCCACCCTGGAGGGCCTGAGCTTCGGGGCGGGAGACGCGGTGATCGGCCTGAATCCGGTGACGGACTCTCCGGAACAGGTGGGCAAGATTCTGCGCCGGTTCCAGCAGATCCGGGAGCACTGGCAGATCCCCACCCAGATCTGCGTCCTGGCCCACGTCACCGCCCAGATGAAGGCGGTCCGGGCCGGCGCGCCCTGCGACCTGATCTTCCAGTCCATTGCCGGAAGTCAGAAGGGCAACGAGGCCTTTGGCTTCCGCGCGGCCACCCTGGAAGAGGCCCGGCAGCTGCTGCTGAAGGAGGGAACGGCGGAGGGACCCAACGTCATGTACTTCGAGACCGGTCAGGGATCGGAGCTGTCCTCCAACGCCCACCACGATACGGACCAGGTGACCATGGAGGCCCGGTGCTACGGCTTTGCCAAGCGGTTTTCCCCGTTCCTGGTGAATACGGTGGTGGGCTTCATCGGCCCGGAGTACCTCTATGACGCCCGGCAGGTGACCAGGGCGGGGTTGGAGGACCACTTCATGGGCAAGCTCACGGGCATCCCCATGGGTTGCGACTGCTGCTACACCAACCACATGAAGGCGGACCAGAACGACATTGAGAATCTGGCGGCCCTGCTGACCATGGCAGGGTGCAACTACTTCATGGGTATCCCCCATGGAGACGACATTATGCTCAACTACCAGACCACCGGTTTCCGGGAGACCGCGGCGTTGCGGGAGCTCACCGGAAAGACCGCGATCCCGGAGTTTCAGCGTTGGCTGGAGAAGATGGGCTTCGTGGAGAACGGACATCTGACGAAGAAAGCGGGGGACGGCTCCAGTCTGCTGTTCTGAGGAGGCGCCGATGAAACCGGCAAGGGCTGGCGGCAGGAGATTTTGACTTAAGCCGAAGGTTCAAAAACGGAGGAATCCTGTGAGAATTTCCCGCTTTTTGAACCGCGCGGATGGGAAAAAGATCTGCCGCTCAGCCCCGGACGATTCATTGGGAGCTTCCCGGAGCGGAAGAGCCGCTCCCGGGGAAAGAGGGAAGACGATGGAATTTGACAAGGATCTTTTCGCCCGGCAGGAGGCCCGGGAGCTGGCCAGGCAGGCCTGCGAGGCCCAGAAGAGACTGGGGCAGATGACCCAGGAGCAGATTGACGCCATTGTGGAGGCTGTGGCCCAGGCCTTTGCCGGGGAGGCCGGAGCGCTGGCGGAGCAGGCAGTGCGGGAGACGGGCTTCGGCAACGTGCCGGACAAGACCGCCAAGAACCTGTTCGGCTCCAGGACCGTGGCCCAGGCCCTTCGGGGCATGAAGACCGTGGGGGTGCTTCGGCAGGAGCCGGGGCTGTGGGAGGTTGCCGTGCCGGTGGGGGTCATTGCCGCCATTGTACCCAGCACCAATCCCACCTCCACCGTGTGCTACAAGGCCCTCATCGCCCTGAAGGCAGGCAACGCCATTGTGTTCTCGCCTCACCCCAAGGCCCTGGCCTGTACCCGGAAGGCGGCCCAGATCGTGGCCCGGGCGGCGGAGGCGGCGGGGGCGCCCAAGGGGTCCGTATCCTGCCTGAGCGTTCCGGCCCTGGCCGGGTGTCAGGAGCTTATGGCGGCGCCGGAGGTCCGGCTGATCCTGGCCACCGGCGGGCCCGGCATGGTGAAGGCGGCCTACTCCTCGGGAAAGCCTGCCATCGGGGAGGGGGCGGGGAACGGGCCGGCCTATATCCACCACAGCGCGGACGTGGAGCAGGCGTTGAAGCGGATTCTGCGCTCAAAGACCTTTGACAACGGCACGGTCTGCGCCTCGGAGCAGAGCATCATTGTGGAGAAGGCTCTGGAAAATCCGGTCATGGAGATCGGGCGGCGGCTGGGCTACTATTTTATGGACGCCGGGGAGGCGGAGCGGCTGGGCAGCTTGCTGTTCCGTCCCACGGGAGGACTGGACCCGAAGATTGTGGGCAAGGACGCTCCGGCCCTGGCAGACATGGCCGGATTCTCCGTCCCCCAGGGGACGAAGATCCTGGTGGCCCGGGAGGAGGCGGCGGGTCCCGCCCGGCCCTATTCCATGGAAAAGCTCTGCCCGGTGCTGGCCTTCTTCGTCATGGACAGCCAGGAGGCGGTGCTGGAGCGGTGTGTGGAGATCCTGACTTATGAGGGCGGCGGCCACACCTTCGCCATTCACGCCGAAGACGAGGCGGTGATCCGCCGGTTCGCGGAAAAGATTCCGGTGTCCCGGTTCCTGGTCAACGCCCCGGCGGCTTTGGGGGGCATTGGAGCCATGAGCAAGCTGTTCCCGGCCCTGACCTTAGGCTGCGGAGCCGTGGGCGGCAGCTCCTCTTCCAACAACATCTCTCCCATGGACCTGCTCAACATCCGCCGGGTGGCCTGGGGTACGGAGCAGGCCGGAGAAACCGGGACGGCGCGGAGGCCTGCCCGCGGGGCCGGCGTGGACCCCGCCCTGGTGGAGGCGCTGACGGAAAAGATTCTGCAGCGGCTGGGATAGGAGGGACCGGTATGGAACAACAGGAATTGGAGGCCCTGGTCCAGGCGGTGGCCGGGCGGCTGTTTGTACAGATGGAGGCCTCGGGACGCCACGTTCACGTGACGGAGGATCAGGCCCGGACCCTCTTCGGCCACGGACTGACGCCTCAGCGGCCTCTGTCCCAGCCGGGGCAGTATCTGGCCAAGGAGCGGGTCACGGTGGTGGGACCAAAGGGAAAGCTGGAGCGTGTGGCGGTGCTGGGTCCTGAGCGGAAGGCGGGCCAGGTGGAGGTGTCTCTGACCGACGCCCGGACTCTGGGGCTGGAGGTTCCGGTGCGTCAGTCCGGAGATGTCCGCGGCACCCCCGGCGCCTGCCTTGTGGGAAGCCTGGGCCGGGTGGAGCTGAGGGAAGGGGTCATCGCCGCCAAGCGGCACATTCATTTAAGGCCGGAGGACGCGGAACGCTTCGCCGTTCGGGACGGCCAGAGCGTGAAGCTGCGGACCCTGACGGACCGGCCGGTGATTTTTGAGGACGTGGTGGTTCGGGTCAGCCCGGACTTCGCCCCTTACGTCCACCTGGACTATGACGAGGCCAACGCCTGCGGCTTCCGGGAAGGGGACTTCGGGAGGATTCTGCCATGATCCGGGCGCTGCTCATGGGAACGCCGCCGGGGGCGGAGCTTGGGTACGAATATGTATCCCAGGCGCCTTACGAGGCGGTGGTCATCGGGTCGCTGACCCTGTCCCAGCTGCTTCGGTTCCGGGAGGAGCCGGTGCTGGAGGCCCTGGCCCAGGGAAAGCCGGTGTACCTGTACACCCCCGGCCTTCCCGAGGCGCCGAAGAACCGGGCCATGGCCGCCAGTCTGACCGCCGCCCAGCGGGAACTGAAAAACTGGGGGGTCCTGTTTACCGACGGCGGCAGGCGGCGTCTTGTGACGGCCCAAGAGGCTCGGGTCCTGCGCAGCGCGGGCCGTCAGCCAAGCCCAGGCGCGGTTCTGACGCCCCTGGCCAAGGAAATTATGGAGGGAAAACAATGAAGATCGGAACCGTGATCGGATCGGTTTGGGCCACCCGGAAGGCGGCCTGCCTGCAAGGGCAGACCTTCCTGGTGGTGGAGAGCTGCGGCGAGGAGATCGTTGCGGCGGACCAGGTGGGGGCGGGGGCCGGAGACCGGGTGCTGCTGGCCACAGGCACCGTGGCCTCCCGGTACTGCATGGACGCCCCGGTGGACGCGGCGGTGGTGGCCATTTTGGACGGGGACAAGCAGTGATCCCGGGAGGCGGACATGTCATTTCACGAGATACTGATCCTGGTGATGGCCGGGTTTGCCCTGGTGGGCGCCCTGGACCGGATACTGGGCAACCGCTGGGGACTGGGGAAGGAGTTTGAGGAGGGAATCCTTGCCATGGGCTCCCTGGCTCTGGCCATGGTGGGAATCGTCTCCCTGGCTCCGGTGCTGGCGTCGGTTCTGAAGCCGGTGGTGGTCCCGGTTTACGCCTTTCTGGGGGCGGACCCGGCCATGTTCGCCGGGACCATTCTGGCCTGCGACATGGGCGGCGGCCCCCTGGCGGCGGAGCTGACGGAGGACCCCCAGGCGGCGGCCCTGGGCGGGGTGATCACCGGCTCCATGCTGGGGGCCACGGTGGTGTTTGCCATCCCCGTGGCTATGGGGATCTTAAAAGAGGAGGACCGGCCGGCCCTGGCCCAGGGAATCCTCTGCGGCGTGATCACCGTCCCCATCGGCGTGCTGGCGGGGGGACTGGCCGCCGGATTCTCCCCGGGCATGGTGCTGAGGAATCTGACGCCCATTGTGCTCATTGCCCTGCTCATCGCCCTGGGACTGTGGCGGGCGGAGCAGGGGATGGTCCGGGGCTTCGCGATCTTCGGCAGGGCGGTGGTGGCGGTGGCCACCGTAGGTCTTGCCGCCGCCATCTGGGAGGAGCTGACAGGCTTTGCTCTGATCCCGGGCATGGTCCCCATCTCCGAGGGCTTTGCCACAGTGGGGGCCATTGCCATTGTCCTGGCGGGGGCCTTCCCCCTGGTGAAGCTGCTCACCCGCTTTCTGCGAAAGCCCCTTATGGCGGCGGGAAAGGGTCTGGGGATCAATGACGCAGCCGCAGCGGGGCTGATCGCCAGCCTGGCCAACTCCATCGCCGCCTACGGAATGGTGAAGGATATGAATCATCGGGGGAAGGTGGTCAACATTGCCTTCTCTGTCTCCGCCGCCTTTGTCTTCGGGGATCACTTAGGGTTCACCGCCGGGTTCGCTCCGGAGATGATCGGTCCCATGATTTTGGGAAAGCTCTCCGGCGGCATAGCCGCGGCAGCCCTGGCCATGTGGCTGACGCGGAAGGAGAAAAAGTTGTGACAATGGGTGTTGACAAACCTTCCCCCTTCAGGCTATAATGAACGAACAGATGAAAAATGCGACGAAGAGGAGAGTACTTTGGCAGCCCCGTTCAGAGAGCCCAGGCAGCTGTGAGTGGGTACGGGGAACCTTGGGAACATGGCCTTGGAGCCGGACCGGTGAATCATGAGCCGGTCACGGGTGCGCCCGTTACCGCGCCAACGAGGCAGAGGATTTCTGCGAATCAAGGTGGTACCGCGTCAATTTTGTCGCCCTTGGGTCATTCCCGGGGCGGCTTTTTCATTTATAGGAGGATCTTATGTGCGAAAAATGCAAGGGTAATTACTACATTACCACCCCCATCTACTACCCTTCCGCGAAGCTTCACATCGGCCACACCTACTGCACCGTGGCCACCGACGCCATGGCCCGCTATAAGCGGCTCCAGGGCTATAACGTGATGTTCCTCACCGGCACCGACGAGCACGGTCAGAAGATCGAGGACAAGGCCAAGGAGGCCGGAGTCACCCCCCAGCAGTTCGTGGACGACATCGTCCTGGGCCAGGGCGGCGTGCTGGACCTGTGGAAGCTGATGAACATCTCTTACGACCGGTTCATCCGCACCACCGACGATTACCATGTGCAGGCCATTCAGAAAATCTTTAAGAAGATGTACGACAAGGGCGACATCTACAAGGGTAAGTATGTGGGAAAATACTGCAAGCCCTGCGAGTCCTTCTGGACCGAGAGCCAGCTGGTGGACGGCAAGTGCCCCGACTGCGGCCGGGAGGTCCAGGACGCGGAGGAGGAGGCCTACTTCTTCCGCCTGAGCAAGTACGCCGGCCGCATCCAGGACCTGCTGGAGAACACGGACTTCCTGGAGCCCCGCTCCCGGGTCAACGAGATGGTGAACAACTTCATCAAGCCCGGCCTGGAGGACCTGTGCGTGTCCCGGACCAGCTTCACCTGGGGCGTCCCCGTGGACTTCGACCCGGGCCATGTGGTGTACGTGTGGATCGACGCCCTGTTCAACTACATGACTGCCCTGGGCTTTGAGAACGACAAGTACGGCGACCTGGAGAAGTTCTGGCCCGCCGACGTCCACTTCGTGGGCAAGGAGATCGTCCGCTTCCACTCCATCATCTGGCCCGCCATGCTCATGAGCCTGGACCTGCCCCTGCCCAAGAAGGTCTACGGCCACGGCTGGCTCCTGCTGGACGGCGGCAAGATGAGCAAGTCCAAGGGCAACGTGGTGGACCCGTATATCCTGGCGGAGCGGTTCGGTGTGGATGCTCTGCGGTTCTTCCTGCTGCGGTCCTTCCCCTTCGGTTCCGACGGCAACTTCTCCAACGAGCTGCTGATCAGCACCATCAACGTCGACCTTGCCAACGACCTGGGCAACCTGGTCTCCCGCACCGTGGCTATGGCCCAGAAGTATTTCGGTCAGCGCCTGCCTCTGGAGCAGACCGGCGACGAGGAGAAGGACGCCGAGCTGATCGCCCTGGCCTCGGGCCTGCGGGATAAGTATGAGGAGCAGATGGAGAAGTACGCCTTCCAGAACGCTCTGGCTGAGGTCTTCAAGGTGATCTCCCGGGCCAACAAGTATATCGACGAGAACGCCCCCTGGGTCCTGGCCAAGTCCCAGGAGAATCATCCCCGTCTGGCCCGGGTGCTGTACAACCTGCTGGAGACCGTCCGGATCTGCGGCGGACTGCTGAGCCCCTTCATGCCGGACACCGCCGTGGAGATCGCCCGCCGTCTGGGCGGCGCGGCCATGGACTGGGACAGCCTGAATGCCTTCGGCGTCCTGCCCGCGGACGCGGCCACCGTTACCGGTCCCGCCCTGTTCCCCCGGATCGACATGGAGAAGGAGCTGGCCGCTCTGGAGGAACTGAGCAAGCCCGTCTCCACCGTGGAGATCGAGCCTTACGCCCAGGAGAATGTGGACTTCGACACCTTCTGCAAGTCCGACTTCCGGGTGGTGAAGGTCAAGGCCTGCGTTCCGGTGAAGAAGAGCGACAAGCTGCTCCAGTTCACCCTGGACGACGGCACCGGCACCGACCGGCAGATCCTCTCCGGCATCGCCAAGTACTACAAGCCGGAGGAACTGGTGGGCAAGACCCTGGCCGCCATTGTGAACCTGCCGCCCCGGAAGATGATGGGCAGGGAAAGCTGCGGCATGCTCCTGTCCGCCGTCCACACCGAAAAGGGCGAGGAGAAGCTGAATCTCATTATCCTCGACGACAATATCCCCGCCGGCGCGAAGCTGTGCTGACCCGATATCGATAGAAGCAAAGGCTGAAGTTTCCACGCGGATGCTGCAGCAGAAGCAAAAACAACAGCAAACAAGAAAGCCCAAGCACAAGGGTTGGGAAAGATAAAACCTGCGGGAGCGCGGTTCCATTACGAATTGCGCTCCCGCTTTTTTGTTTATATTGCAAACCTGGTGGAGATATTCACGATTTTGTGGTATAAATATTATGGGTTTTGCATTTATAGCCAAATCGAGATTTACATATCAAGGAGAACAGCATGAGAGCACCATTTCAAATACTTGCTATACCATACAGGATGCCTGCTTGCTTCGAGAATTGAGAAAATATAATGATCCAACTTTGTCAGTTAGAGATAATTGCACAGAACAACGGTTCTGCGCTCTGAACAACGGAGGCTTATTATATTATAACGTGTTATTGCGGTATGAATGCAATCAAACATTCAAAAATGGAAGATATTGCCCTGTATCCCGACTCTGATAAGATCGGCGTTTGGGGAATGGGTATCCATAAGATTTTCCCGCAGTCCGGTGATGTCGATTCCTATAACAGAGAATAGACTGTGGAAGAAAAATTTAAGCACAAATCGGCAGGAGTGGAAATATGGAAATCAAGGAACTATCCAAAAACGAATACAAAGGCAAGCCCTTTGTGCTGAAATATAAAACGGGCGGCTATTATCACATAGATGTCCGAGAGGACGGCTTTGGATTCAAATATCGGAAATTTGACACCGAAAAAGAAATGTCTTTCACAGACAACTTCTTCGGTGATTGGCTGGACGAGCCTGTTGGGTTTGGAGCTTTTGATAATGGCGCTTTGGTAGGCTATGTGGAAGGCACACACGAAAAGTGGAATAATCGGTATCGTATCAGTAACATCTGTGTTTTTGATGAAGCCTGCCGAGGATGCGGCATCGGTACCAAACTGATGCAGAAGATCCTTCAGATTGCAAAAGAAAGCGGCGCGAGAATGGCTGTTTTGGAAACACAGACCTGTAACGAGAAAGCAATCGCGTTTTACAAAAAACACGGATTTCAAATCATTGGCTTTGATTTGTACGCTTACACAAATACCGACCTTGAACGAAAAGAAGTCCGCTTAGAAATGGGGCGAATGCTATGAATAAATGCCCATGCGAAACGAGCGCGCCACGAACCATGAAAGCAGTTGGCGCATGGGGATTGATATGCATTATGGGGGCTCCCCCTTCTGTTCCGGTCTTTGTTTTTTGGGGGTTGCCCTGGGTGGAAAGCGGTGGTATACTCTTTAATGCGAATCAAGGGTTGAATTTTCCAAATGAAATGGTAAACATCGCGAACGCAACACGGCCAAAGATATGCAGGA
>CALXFT010000013.1 GCA_944387635.1 uncultured Oscillospiraceae bacterium
CGGCGCGCTTTTCGTTTCGTGCAGGCATTGCCTTAAGCGCCAAATCGGCGGGGTGCTCGTGTATAGCGTAAGCATCCTGGCAGGTGCCCAGACGGAAGCCTGCATGGAAGGAACGGATATCCGCGTTTTTTTGCTGCGCAAAGTCTATAAGCATTAAAGATAAAACGAATCCGTATTACACAATACGGACAGAGATTCCGATCCGGCACACAGCCGCAGGCAGTGGATTCAGCGCCGCCCCGGACCGCCGGTTCTGAAACAGACGGACAAGGCATATCCTGAAGCAAATACCTTCAGGAGGGACCTCTATGTCCATGAAATTCACAGACCTGCAGTGCAAAGAAGTCATCTGTATCCGCAGCGGCCAGCGGCTGGGGTTCGTCTCCGATGTGCTGGTAGAGGTGCCCGAGGGCAATGTCTGCGCCATTGTGGTCCCCTGCCCCAACCGCTTTCCCATGGGCCGCCGGGAGGACTTCGTCATCCCCTGGAACTGCATCAAGCGCATCGGCCCAGACATCATACTGGTGGAAGCCAAACCCGACGAGTGCCGCGTCCCCCGTCCGAGGCCCGGCCTGTCCCCCTAAAGTGAACAATTATTCACGTCTCACGCCGGAGCGCGAAAAATTCCGTCAGTTCCCGCAGCCCTCCGGAATTTTTTTGAATTTTATCGGAAATAATACTTGCATTCGCGGACCGTATCCGCTATAATGAATCAGCATGGGCTTTGCCCTGCCATCAACACCACACACCCGGGGATCGCGTACCCCTGTGCCCCATTGGGGCGGGCATCGCGGGATGATCGGGGTGGAGGAAAAACAAAACAAAAGGAGAATATCAAAATGGCTGTCGTATCTATGAAGCAACTGTTGGAGGCCGGCGTACACTTCGGTCACCAGACCCGCCGCTGGAACCCCAAAATGGCTCCCTACATCTACACCGAGCGCAACGGCATCTACATCATCGATCTGCAGAAGACCGTGAAGAAGCTGGAGGAGGCCTACAACTTCGTTCGTGACATCTCCGCCGAGGGCGGCTATGTTCTGTTCGTGGGCACCAAGAAGCAGGCTCAGGACGCCATCAAGGAAGAGGCTGCCCGCTGCGGTGGTTACTACGTCAACGCCCGTTGGCTGGGCGGCATGCTGACCAACTTCCGCACCATGCGTACCCGGATCGACCGTCTGGCCCAGCTGCGCAAGATGGAAGAGGACGGCACCTTCGCCATGCTGCCCAAGAAGGAAGTCATCAAGCACCAGGGCGAAATCGCCAAGCTGGAGAAGTACCTGGGCGGCGTGAAGGAAATGAAGAAGCTGCCTTCCGCTCTGTTCATCGTTGACCCCCGGAAGGAGCGCAACGCCATCGCCGAGGCGCGGAAGCTGAACATCCCCATCGTGGCCATTGTGGACACCAACTGTGACCCCGATGAGATCGATTACGTGATCCCCGGCAACGACGACGCCATCCGCGCCATCCGTCTGATTGCCTCCGCCATGGCCGACGCCGCCATTGAGGGCCGTCAGGGTGAGGACGCCGAGGCTGCCGCTGAGGCCGCTGCCGAGACCGCCGAGGCCGCCGCTGAATAAAGACAGATTTTTAGGAGGATACGAAAATGGCTTTTACCGCACAAGACGTTAAGAAGCTCCGCGAGATGACCAACGTCGGCATGATGGACTGCAAGAAGGCGCTCCAGGCTACCGACGGCGATATGGACAAAGCCGTTGACTGGCTCCGGGAAAAGGGCCTGGCCAAGGCTGCCAAGAAGGCCGGCCGCGTGGCCGCTGAGGGCGTGGCTTACGCCGCCGTGGTGAACGGCGTGGGCGTTGTCATCGAGGTCAACTCCGAGACCGACTTTGCCGCCAAGACCGACGCCTTCATGGACCTGGTGAAGAACCTGGCCGAGGTCGTGGCCGTTCAGAACCCCGCTGACGTGGAGGCCCTGAAGGCCTGCACCTACCCCAACTCCAAGCTGACCGTCACCGAGATCCTGCAGGAGAAGGTCATGTCCATCGGCGAGAACATTCAGATCCGCCGGTTCAGCCGCTTCGCCGAGAACACCTCCGTGGCCTACGTCCACGCCGGCGGAACCCACGGCGTTCTGGTGAACCTGGCTGTGGAGGGCGGCATCGACGCCACTGAAGTGGGCAAGAACGTCGCCATGCAGATCGCCGCCATGAGCCCTAAGTACTGGGACAAGGCGCTGGTGCCTCAGGCCGACGTGGACCACGAGATGCAGGTCCAGGTGGCTCTGATGGACAACGATCCCAAGATGGCCAACAAGCCCGCCCAGATCAAGGAGAAGATCGCTGCCGGCAAGATCGCCGCTTTCTACAAGGAGAGCTGCCTGCTGCAGCAGGACTTCGTCCGCTCCGATCTGTTCCAGGGTTCCGTTGAGGGCTACATCGCCGACGCCGCCAAGAAGCTGGGCGGCTCCATCAAGTTCGTGGACGCCATCCACTATGTCAAGGGCGAAGGCATCGAGAAGAAGGTCGACGACTTCGCCGCCGAGGTCGCCGCTCAGGTGGCCAACGCCGGCAAGTAATCAAACGCGCAAAAGGGCTGTCCCAAGCGGGCAGCCCTTTCTTTTTCCCAATTCAGGCCCGGAATGATCCCGAATAATTTGAGGAAGCTCTGATGAAATCCCCATGCGAAACGATCGCGCCACGAACCATGAAAGCAGTTTGCGCATGGGGATTGATATGCATTCGCATCGGTTGCCCCGCAAGGGGCGAGATGCGCTCATTTGTTTGAAGTTTTACTATGAATGCGGAGCTTTCATAGTAAATGGCAAGAGCGGATGCCGGGAGATTTTGGCCCAGCCGAAAATTCAAAAAGCGGAGGAATCCTGTATATATTTCCCACTTTTTTCAGCTGCGCGGATGGGGCCTTCGATCCGGCATTCCGCCGCAGACGATTCATTCAGAGTTTCCCAAAAACGCCGCTCAGGTGGCCGCTTCCTCGCAGCCGTCGCCGGCCTCGGTGATCCGCTGGAACAGTTCCTGATAAAATACGCCGAGACTGCCGGTGTACCGGTCGGTCCAGGGCTTGTTCCTGCCGCAGTAGTGGATGATCACGGCGTTCTGCCGGACCCAGTCCAGATCCAGCTTCTCGTTGGCTGGGTCCGCGTTGTGGAAGTTCAGAATCCGGTCGCTGAGGTTGTAGCGCAGGGAGTCCACCAGCTTGACCTTGTCCCCATACAGTGCCGTGAGAATGTCCTGGTCCGGAAGGATCAGGGCATACTTGCGCTGACTGGTGTATTCCCGGATCTCGTCCAGACAGACATTCTGCCGCAGGGCGGGCAAATTCAGCATGAGCACCCCGGTGTTGATGTAGGCAACGGCCTTCTCCGATTTCAGACGGGACTGGTTGATCTTCGTCAGCAGCGTCCGGGTGTGGGTGCAGCCGGCATAGTAATTGCCTTCAAAATCCAGCTCATACAGCTCCCGCAGTGGATTGATAACCACAGTGTCCACGTCCATGTACAGGATCCGATCCAGGTCCTGGGGCAACAGCAGCGGCGCGATCAGGCGGTAGTAGATCTGCCTGGGATACCGCTGGGTCTCCGGGAAGCCTTCAAACACTTCCTCCGGAACCCGGATGAAGTGAAATTTCACGGTCTCCGGGAACTCGTCTTCCAGAGCCTCCGTATCTCCGCTTTCCATATCCGAATGCAGCACATAGGCGTCATAGTGTTCGTATCCGCCCTTTCCCACAATGGAGCGCATGCAGCTGACCAGCAGGGGCAGAAACTTCCGGTTCACACAGAACAGAAGATTCGCCCCCGCCTCCGGCACATATTGATTCATTCACAACGCTCCTTCACAAATTTGGCCTGTTTTTGATTTTACCATCAACCGCCGGGAAAGGCTAGCCGCCGCGAAGATGTTTTACACAATGTTAACGGTTCCTTCACGGTTTTCCCGCGCCTTGACTTTCCCCCGGCCAGCATGTAAACTAACATCAGAATCCATAAACAGGAGGAACGATCATGGCATCCAAAGTTTACTTCACTGATTTCAGCACCGGCACCCCCGAGACCCTGCCGCAGAAGCTGGCCCGGCTGTGTCTGACCGCCGGAATGGACCGCATCGATTTTCAGGACAAGTTCGTAGCCATCAAGATCCACTTCGGCGAGTTGGGGAACATGGCCCACCTGCGTCCCGGCTATGCCCGGGTCATTGTGGATCTGGTCAAGGACATGGGCGGCAAGCCCTTCCTCACCGACGCCAACACCATGTACGTCGGCTCCCGGAAGAACGCCCTGGACCACCTGGAGACCGCCTACTTAAACGGCTTCACCCCCTACTCCACCGGCTGCCACGTGATCATCGCCGACGGCCTGAAAGGCACCGACGACGTGGACGTGCCTGTGGTAAACGGCGAGTACGTCCAATCCGCCAAAGTCGGCCGGGCGGTCATGGACGCGGACATCGTCATCTCCCTGAACCACTTCAAGGGCCACGAGGAAGCGGGCTTCGGCGGGGCAATGAAGAACCTGGGCATGGGCTGCGGCTCCAACGCCGGCAAGCGGGAGATGCACAGCGAGGGGCGCCCTGTGGTGGAGGCGGACAAGTGCGTCGGCTGCGGCACCTGCGCCAAGTACTGCGCCCACGACGGCCCAAAGATGGAGGGCAAGGTCATGAAGATCGACTGGACCGCCTGCATGGGCTGCGGACGGTGCATCGACGTGTGTCCGGTGAAGGCCATCCACCCGGCCTACGCCCAGTCCGCCACCATTTTGAACTGTAAGATCGCGGAATATACCAAAGCGGTCCTGGACGGCCGTCCCCACTTCCATGTGAGTCTGGTCCGGGACGTAAGCCCCTACTGCGACTGCCACGCGGAGAACGACATTCCCATCGTCCCCGACGTGGGCATGTTCGCCTCCTTCGATCCGGTGGCCCTGGACCTGGCCTGCGCCGAAGCCGTTAACGCCCAGTCCGTCATGCCCGGCAGCAAGCTCCACAAGGCCAGCCGCCCGGACCTGGACAATCTGACCGCCTCCTTCCCCCACACCAACTGGCGCAGCCAGATCGCCCACGCCAGGAAAATCGGCCTGGGCGAGGACAGCTATGAACTGATCACCATCTGACCGAACCGAGAAAAGCCCTGCCGTCCGCGCATTGGGACGGCAGGGCTTTTCTCACCCCCGGAAGGGCTGTACATATCGTTCGTGGGACAAGCTTTGTGGTCGGGCGTGGGCGCCGGAGACCAGGCCCAGCATGGCGTAGATGGTGACCACCGAGGAACCGCCGTAGCTGATCAGGGGCAGGGTCAGGCCGATAACCGGCATGGCGCCGATGCACATGCCCACGTTGATCATGACCTGGAACATCAGAGCCGAGGCCGCGCCGTAGCAGACCAGCCGGCGCATGTAGTCCTGGCACTTCACGCCCACATAGATGCATCTGGCAATAATGGCCAGTTCCATGAGCATGACCAGCACGCAGCCAAAGAAGCCCAGTTCCTCGCCGATGGAGGAGAAGATGTAGTCCGTGTGCTGGGCGAAGAGGTTGCCGCCCTGGGTACGGTTGCCGTTGAACAGGCCCTGGCCCGTCAGGCCGCCGCCGGTGAGGGACTGGAGATTGATCTTATAGTGGTAGCGTTCATTGATGCCCTGGGGATCGATGGACTCGTCAAACAGGATCAGAATCCGGTTCTGCTGATATTCGCCCAGGAAGGGCCACAGGACCGGGAAGGCCACGGCGATGATGGCAATGGCCGCCACGAACCACCAGATGCTGACGCCTCCGGCGAAGGTCATGCCGATAAAGATGAACACGAAGATCAGGGAAACGCCCGCGTCCCGGGACATGGCCATGTTCAATCCAACCAGGATGCCCAGGTGCAGCACCATGTGGGCCACCGACGGGAAGCTGGAGATCCGGTTCTGGTGGGAGGCCATGACCGAAGCCATGATGATGATATAGGTGATCTTACAGATCTCGGCGGGCTGGATGTTGATAGGCACCAGCGGGAAGTCCAGCCAGCTTCGGTTGCCGGTGTTGTTGTCGGTGCCGAAGGGAATCAGCAGCAGAAGCAGGAAACAGTTGAACGCCACCATGGCGCCCCGGTGCTCCGAAAGCACCTCCAGATCCAGGGACGACACAAAGGCGTACATCATCACGCCCAGGGCCACGGCGAACAGCTGAATGGCAATGTATCGGAAATTCCCCTCAAACTTATCGGCGGAAGTGGCGCTGGCAATGACCACCAGGCCGAAGCCGGAAACGATCAGACACAAAACCAGCAGGAACATATCGCCTTTTTTTGTAAAATCCTTTAATTCGTCAAAAAAGCGGCGCACGCACTCGCCTCCTTTCTAATTTGTGTATTATATCATTGATAGCGGCAAAAGTAAATAGACGAAATGTGAACGGCCTTTGAACTTCCGCCCTTGACCCGCCGTAAAATCTTTAGTATACTAATGCGGGTTTTCCCTTGATCTTTCAGAAAAGGATGATGTACATGGCACACAGCAAGGCAGGCAGGGGCAAACCGCTCTCTGTGCTCCTGGTTCTTCTCGGAAATATACTCTACGCCCTGTCCGTAAAGCTGTTTCTGCTTCCGGCCAACCTGGTCAGCGGCGGAACCACCGGTCTGGGCCTGGTGGTCAATCAGCTCACCGGCATTCCCCTGACCGTTTTTATCTTCGCCTTCAACGTGGCCATGCTTCTGCTCGGCTGGAAGATCCTGGGGCGGCAGTTTGCCCTGACCACAGTCTTTTCCTCCCTGTTCTATCCCTTGGCCCTGGAGGTTCTGGAGAAACTTCTGGGCAGCGAACCGGTGACGGAGGATCTTCTGTTGAACGTGATCTTTGCCGGTCTGAGCCTGGGCCTGAGTCTGGGCCTGGTCATTCGCGGCGGCGCCTCCACCGGCGGCATGGACATTCCGCCCCTGATCCTGCAGCGGTTTTTCCGGATCCCCGTGTCCGTCAGCCTGTGGTGTTTTGACTTCCTCATCGTCCTGACCCAGGCCACCTACCGCAGCTTTGAGGAGCTGCTCTACGGCATTCTGCTGCTGATCCTCATCTCCCTTTCCCTGAACCAAACCCTCCTGGCGGGCACCAGCCGCACAGAGGTGAAGATCGTCAGCTCCCGGGCCGAGGAGATCCGGGACGCCATTTTGTTCCAGGTGGACCGGGGCGTGACCATGCTCCACGGCGAAGGGGGATATCTTCACCGCAGCACCGAAGTGATCTTAAGCGTGGTATCCAACCATGAGCTGCCCAAGATCGAACGCCTGGCCCGGGGCGTGGACCCGGACTGCTTCATGATCGTCAGCCGGGTCACCGAGGTCTGGGGCCGGGGCTTCAGCCGGGCAAAAAAAGACAGCGACAATGCCGCGAAGAATTGACAAATTCATCCTATCGGATTAAAATACAGATCATACAGGCCCGCTGCGTCCACCAGACTCCGGGGCAGCGCCTGAACGTGAACGGAGGATCTTAACTATGCAGCGTGAACACCTGGGAAGCCGGCTGGGCTTCCTCCTTCTCAGCGCCGGATGCGCCATCGGCGTAGGCAATGTGTGGAAATTTCCCTGGATGGCAGGTCAGCACGGCGGCGGCGCCTTTGTGGCGCTGTATCTGGTCTTTTTGCTGATCCTGGGCGTTCCGGTTCTGACCATGGAGTTCGCCATGGGCCGCGCCGCCCAGAAAAGCCCCCTGAAAATGTACAACGAGCTCAAGCCCGGCAGCAAATGGGCCTGGCACGGCTATGTGTGTCTGGCCGGAAACGTCATTCTGATGATGTTCTACACCGTGGTCTCCGGCTGGATGCTGCAATACTTTGCAGAGACCGCCGCCGGTAAATTCTCCGGCATGGACAAGGCCGCCATTGACGCCGCCTTCCCCGCCATGCTGGCTGATCCGGGAAAAATGGCTGTCTACACCGGCATCATTGTGGTCTCCGGCTTCACCATCATCTCCCTGGGCGTTCAAAAGGGCCTGGAACGGGTGACCAAGTGGATGATGCTGGCCCTGATCGTTCTGATGCTGGTCCTGGCTGCCAACAGCGTTTTTCTGGAAGGCGGCGCGGAAGGGCTTAAATTCTATCTGATCCCGGACCTGGACCGGATGATGGAAAACGGCGTGGGCAATACCATCGTCGCCGCCATGAATCAGTCCTTCTTCACATTGAGCTTGGGCATCGGCTCCATGGCAATTTTCGGCAGCTATATCGGCAAGGAGCGCGCACTGGGCGGAGAGGCCGTCCGGGTCTGCTGCCTGGATACCATGGTGGCTCTGTGCGCCGGTCTGATCATCTTCCCCGCCTGCTATGCCTACGGCGTGGACGTGGCCAGCGGCCCTTCCCTGATCTTCGTGACCCTGCCCAACGTCTTCAATCACCTGCCCATGGGCCGGTTCTGGGGGAGTTTGTTCTTCCTGTTTATGACCTTTGCCGCCTACTCCACCATTCTGGCAGTCTTCGAGAACATTGTGTGCTGTATCTGTGAGCTCACCGGGTGGAGCCGGAAGAAGACGTGCCTGATCTGCTGCGTGGGAATCTATCTGCTGAGCCTGCCCTGTCTGCTGGGCTACAACCTTCTCAGCGGCGTCCGCCCCATCGCCGGTCATGACATTCTGGACAGCGAGGACTTCCTGGTCAGCAACCTCCTGCTGCCCCTGGGCTCTCTGACCATCGTATTGTTCTGCACCAGCCGCTATGGCTGGGGCTGGGAGAACTTTCTCAAGGAGGCAAACCAGGGCAAGGGCCTGAAAATGGCCTCCTGGCTGCGGCCCTATGTGACCTATGTGGTACCCCTGATCGTACTGGCCATCTTCGTCATCGGCCTGGTGAACTTCTTTTGATTGCCCCACCAGAAAAGGGGCTGTCTCAAAATAGCTCTTTCAAGAAAACGCATATAAAATAAGTTCGGCTGGATTACCTTGATTTTGGTAATCCAGCCGTTTTTTATCGCGATTTGTTTGGCTGTTTTTCAAAATCTGCATTTTGAGACAGCCCCTTCTTTTTCGGACTCTCGCAGATCCTGATCCGCAATACAAAGCCTTCCGTCACTGGCCCCGGCTCTCCAGAATCGCTGCCCCCCACCGAGGCAGGCCAAGACTGTCCCCTGCCGTCAGGCAAGTGCCGCTCAGCAGCTCTTCACAGTCACGCGTCACGCAATAGCTGACCGGAGCCTCAGAATAGTTCAGCAGATAGGTCAGCTTCTTTCCCTGTCCATTGATCCCTTCTCTGACCACCAGAGGCCAGCGGACCGCCGGGACCGGCACCCCCAGCCGGGGCAGAAGTTCCTCCAGCAGCGTCTCCAGCCGCCCTTCCTCCAGCCAAGCCCCCAGGTAAACGGCCTGGCCCCTGCCATAGGGGTGGATGGTAGCCGCGGCGCAGCTTTCATAGGCGTAGTGGTCATACCCAAGCAGTACCTGGGTATCCGCCCCGGGCCTCAGGAGCTCCATCCATGTGTGGACTCCGGGTACGTTCTTCCCGTTGGCGAACTGGTCGTAGGTCAGGCCGAAAACCTCCGTCATGCCCCAGGGCTGGGCGTAGTGGCGGATGGCCCCGTGCTCATCGCAGAAGAAGCTGCGGAAGGTGGCCAGCAGATTCCCGCCCTCCGCCGTGTACCGCCGCAGCGCCGCGATAAGCTCCCGGTCCGCCGCGTACAGACAGGGGACCACAAGAAGCTCATAGCCGGAAAAATCCCGGGCCATGTCCGGCACCAGATCGCAGGGAATGTTCAGCCGGTACAGCACGTCATAAACCCAGCGCAGCACCTCATTGTAGTCCATGCCGCTGAAGGAAGCATCGTGCTTAACGGCGGTCTGGCTCCTTCCGGAGACCAGAATCCCCACAGACCGTCGGGTCTTCAGGCCGGTCAGGCGGCTGCCCAGGCGCTCCAGATCCCGGCCCACGGAGGCAATCTCCTGATATGCCGCACCGGGAGTCAGGTCGTGGCTCAGGATTCCCTTCCAGTAGCATTCAATGGCATTGTGGATGGAGTGCCAGTGCCAGTATTCCACCATGGCCGCGCCGCCGGCCAGATGGGAAAAGGCCTGAAGCCGCAGCTGCCCCGGGTAAGGGGCGTATGCCAGCTGACCCTGGGCCTGGGTCTCCAGCACCAGGTAGTTCTCTCCGCCCTTCAGACTCCGGGCCAAATCGGCGCCGAAGCTGATCTCCGCTCCGGTCAGATCCCCCGCGCTCAGATGATAGATATCGCATCCGGCCACCGTCACGGCATCGGCCGCCGCGTACTGATCCACGTCCTGCTGAAGGCCAAAGGACCAGCCCTTCCAGGCATAGTCAAAATTGTGGGTGACGAACTGATCTTCCCGGCGGTACTCGTCCACAATGCGCCGCTGCCAGGTCAAAAATTCTGTCACCAGGCCGCGCTGGAAGGCTTCATACGCCGCCGCCAGGGAGCCGTTGATGGTCCCCCGCACGTCGGGCATGTCCTCCCAAGATCCCAGGGAATTGCTCCAGTAGGCCAGGCCGAAGGCTGCGTTCAGGTTCTCCACGGTCTGATACTTCTCCCGGAGCCAGTCCTGGAACATAGCCTGGGCCCGGGGTCCGCAGGTGTCGTAGGGCTTGGTCTCGTTGTCCAGCTGGAAGCCGATGACGTTATCGTAGGGCATAGCCTCCTCCAGAAGCCTGCGGATGATGATCTCGCAGTGGCGGCGGTATCCCGGATGCGTCAGGTCCATATTCTGCCGGTGTCCGTAGCGGCCGGGTCCGTCGTGGGTCTCGGCCAGAATGTCCGGATACTTTCGTGCCAGCCAGGGCGGGATGGCGTAGGTGGGGGTCCCCACAATGACCGAAATCCCGTGCCGCCGGGCCGCGTCCAGAACCCGCCGCAGACCGGTAAAGTCAAATTCCCCCTCCCGGGGCTCCCAGGTGCTCCAGGTGGACTCGGCAACGCGGATGACATTCATTCCCGCCTGCCTCATCAGGAGCATATCCCGCTCCACCCGGGATTCCGGCATATATTCATCGTAATATGCCGCGCCGAAGGCAATGCGCGTATTCAGCATTTTTCGTCCTCCCCTTGACAAAAAGAAAAATTCCGCCTATGCTAACAGAAAGCAGCCATGGCGAGCCTTCCGCGGCGGTCCCGTTTTCTATGGCTCAGTGTAGCACAGACTTCGGGAAATTGCCATACCCAAGGAGGATTTTTATGGACTTTGACAGCCTGAACCAAAAAAAGGTCACCATCGACGAGATCGCCCGGGCTTTGGGCGTATCCAAGACCACCGTGTCCCGGGCCTTGTCCGGAAAAGGCCGCATCAGCCAGCAGACCAGGGATCGGGTGTTTCAATATGTCAGTGTCAACGGCCGCGCCCAGAACGCCGCCGTAAGGCAGGGCGCCGCTGAGGCCAGCCACAACCTGGCCCTGGTGATCCCGTCCCACTTTGTCCACCTGGACCTGCCCTTTCTGCGCAAGTGCATGGGCGGCGTGTGCCGGATGGCCGATCAGCGGGGCTATGATGTGCTGCTCTGCTACGCCAATTCCAATGACACCCGGCAGTTGGAGCGGCAGCTGAAGGACCACAAGGTGGATGGCGTCATCCTCTCCCGGACACTGCTGGGCAGCGACCCATGCCTGGATCTGATCCGCAGCTTCGGCGTCCCCTTTGCCGTTCTGGGGCGTCTGGAAAATAAGGCCGCTCTGCAGGTGGACAACGACCAGGTAGGCGCGGCCCAGGATATGACCCGCCTGCTGATCCAGTCCGGTTCCCGGCGGATCGCCTACATCGGCGGCAGCAGCAGCTATACCGTTAACGCGGACAGGCTGGCGGGCTACTGCCAGGCCCTGCGGGAAAACGGCCTGCTCGTACAAAAGGAGTTGATCTTCACCGAAGTGGAAAGCGACGAGCAGCGGCTGGACGCCCTGGACGTCATTCTGGAGCAGGAACCGGACTGCCTGCTCTGCTGCGACGACGCCACTTCCGTAAAGGTCCTGAAGGACCTGAAGGCCCGGGGCATCCTGGTCCCCAAGCAGCTGCGCCTTGCCAGCCTCTACGACAGTGAGATTCTGCTGACCTTCTCCCCCACCATCAGCGCCGTGCAGTTTGACGCCGCCTCCCTGGGTACCGCCGCCTGCCGTCTGCTGCTGGACTCCATGAGCGGAAAAGACGTCCAGCCCCGGCAGACCATGGGCTACCAGGTAATCCTCCGGGAATCCACAAAATAAAGCGCGAATGCCTGAAAGGCCCGGCCTTTCAGGCATTTCTCCTTCTGTGCTCTCGCCGGGTCCGGTCACGCTCCCTAACGCGTTGGGAAACCATTTCGCCGGGGTTCCCGCTTTTGTTTTTCCTTCGCAAATTGTTGAGATTTTTCCAAAATACAGGAAATAAATTGAACCATTGCTCCCGGCTTTCCTCGCATCCTTTAAAGAATTAAACGCGGTTGCGCAACAAGCGCAACTTGTTTCGTATTATTTCATCGTCAACTTGAACAATTTTTATGTAAAAATTCGTAAGATATCACTTATTGACGTAGAAAGAAATCTGGAGTATTCTTAAAGGGAACTTTGGATTTGCGCAAACATTTTGCGCAAATCCAGGCTCAGAAAAATTGAATCAGAAGGAGATTGCAACATGAAAAAGATTCTTGCTATGGTGCTGGCTCTGACCATGGTCCTGTCTCTGGCAGCCTGCGGCGGCAGCACCACCGAGACCCAGTCCACCACGGAAGCCGCTCCCGTGCAAACCACGGCGGCTCCCGCCGAGATCCCCGAAGTCACCCTGACCATGTGGGGTTCTGAGGAAGATCAGGTGCTGCTGCGCACCATGGCCGACGCCTTCATCGCCGATAATGCCGGTGAGGCTAAGATCACCATTGAGCTGGGCGCCGTTTCCGAGGCTGACGCCAAGGATCAGGTCCTCAACGACATTGAGCAGGGTCCCGACGTCTTCGCCTTCGCTCACGACCAGATCGCTTCCCTGGTCAACGCCGGCGCTCTGATGGCCATCCCCGAGGAAATGGGCAAGTCCGACATCATCGCCCGCAACGTCGATTCCTCCGTTGAGGCCGCTACCGTCAGCGGCGAGCTGTACGCCTTCCCCATGACCGCTGACAACGGCTACTTCATGTACTATGACAAGTCCGTCTTCACCGAAGAAGATCTGGCCTCCTGGGACACCATGCTGGCTGCGGCTGAGAAGGCCGGCCGGAAGATCACCATGGATCTGGGCAACGCCTGGTATACCTACGGCTTCTTCGCCTCCGAGGGCCTGGGCCTGACCGTCACCATGAACGAGGACGGCTCCAACTCCTGCAACTGGGCCTGCGACAACGGCGTAGCCGTCTGCGAAGCCATCATGAACATCGCCAAGCACCCCGCCTTCCTGAACACCTCTGACACCAACTTCGCCGGTCTGGTCCAGGACGGCACCATCTGCGCCGGCATCAACGGCGCGTGGAACTCCGCCGCCGTTTCCGAAGCCTGGGGCGAGAACTATGGTGCCTGCAAGCTGCCCACCATCACCATCAACGGCGAACAGGTCCAGATGGGCGCCTTCTCCGGCTACAAGATGGTCGGTGTCAACGCTTACTCCGATCAGCTGGTCTGGTCCATGAAGCTGGCCAACTACATCACCAACGAAGAGAACCAGGCTCTGCGCTTCCAGGAGCGGAAGCTGGGTCCCTCCAACATCGTTGTCGGCGAGTCTGAGGAAGTCAAAGCCGATCCCGCTCTGACCGCTCTGGCCGCTCAGATGCCCTACTGCACCGCGCAGAACGTGGGCGGCAACTTCTGGAGCCCCGTTCAGACCCTGGGCGGCATCCTGGCCGAGGGCAACCCTGACGGCATCGACCTGCTGGAGCTGCTGACTGACTGTGTCGAGGGCGTTGAGGCACCCATCGCCTAAGTTGTAACGCTTAACTGGGCAACTTCCAAAAACTACGAATGGGAACAGCCCACATGTGGACAGTATCACATGTGGGCTGCTCTGGTAAAAGGAGAGAATGCGCATGGAAGAACTCATGCTCTTTGACAACCAGGGTAATCTGATATCAAAGGCTGGGAAAGCGGTTGTGAAGGGTGATCTGGGGACACGGCTGTGTGCGTTGATGATGCTCGCCGGCGCGGTGCTGCTCATCGGCGGCGCCTCCTGGTTCGGCACCCAGTCTCTGACCTGGGTCTACTTCGCGGCGGGTCTCATCGGGCTGGGTACCGGCCTGTGCTACGCCTGCCGCAAGCAGTATACCAAGGGTCTGATTTTCGCCGCCGCGATCACCTTTGCCATCAGTCTTGCCTACACCGCAAGCATCGACTACATCCTCAAGCTCGACACCCTGGGTACAGTGGAACGGAAGATGGAGATCGACTGGACCACAGGCCAGCAGGTGGAGAACGACTACGACCACTCCTTTAAGATCCTTCTCTACGGCATCATCGGCGTGGCCGCCATGATCCTGACCTCTCTGTTCTGCTTCAACGCCCTGGGCACGTCCTACCGCCTGATCCTGCAGCGCCGCTGCGGCAAACCCGTCAACAACATCATGCAGGACCTGCGCAGCCTGCTGGACGAGAAGTTCCACCTGACGCTGCTGTCCCTGCCCGGTCTGGGCGTTCTGATCTTCACCGTCATGCCCATGGTGGTGCTGATTTTCGTAGCCTTTACCAACTACGACTCCAAGCATCTGCCTCCCTCCAAGCTGTTTACCTGGGTCGGCATGGAGAACCTGTTTGACCTGCTGGGCAGCGCGCAAAATTCCGACTTTGCCTACGCCTTCCAGAAGATCCTCTCCTGGACCATCATCTGGGCCTTTGTGGCCACCTTCACCTGCTACTTCGGCGGCATTCTGCTGGCCATGCTGCTCAACTCCAAGTCCACCATTTTCCCGAAATTCTGGCGGACCTGCTTCGTAATCTGCATGGCTGTACCCCAGTTCGTCAGCCTGATGCTCATTGCCCGGTTCTTCGGAGACATGGGCATCGCCAACACCATGCTGAGCAATCTGGGCGTTACCGGTCTGCTCCAGAACCTTGGCATCATTTCCAAGGACTACATACCCTTCCTGTCGGACCCCACTGTAGCCAAGGTCATGATCCTGATCATCAACTTCTGGGTCGGCGTCCCCTACCAGATGCTCATTGCCACCGGCGTGCTGATGAACATCCCCCAGGACATCCTGGAGTCCGCCAAGATCGACGGCGCCTCGGGCTGGGTCCGTTTCTGGAAGATCACCATGCCCTACTACTGGTCCGTCACCGGCCCCAGTGTCATCACCTCCATCGTCGGCAATATCAACAACTTCAACGTGATCTACCTGCTGACCAGCACCTACACCACGTTGGATATGTCCCTGGCCAAGGTCAACGCCAAGGAGATGGACCTGCTGATTACCTGGCTGTTCAGCCTGACCCAGGGCGACGCGGCAAACTACGCCATGGCGTCCGTCATCGGCCTCGTGTCCTTCGTGATCTGTGCCGCATTTACTCTGGTCTCCTTGTTCCGTATGCAGCGGGGCGGCAGAGAGAAAGCGTTTGGGTGATAAAGTATGAAGCGTAAAAGAATTTTTTCCCGTGTTGCCGTCAATGTTCTGCTGCTGGTCCTGGCAGTTGTGTGGCTGATCCCCATCGTTTGGATGGTGCTCAACTCTTTCTCCACCTCCACAGCCATGAACACCAACCACTTCTTCCCCGACGGCTATACCATCCGCAACTACATCGAACTGCTGTTCAACCCCGGCGGCACCGCCCGGTTCCCCACCTGGTTCAAGAACACCTTCGTCATTGCCTGCTTCTCCTGCGTCATTTCCACCCTGTTTGTGCTGATGACTGCCTATGCCTTCAGCTGCTGCAACTTCCGCGGACGCAAGAGCATTATGAACTTCGCTGTGGTACTGAACATGTTCCCCGGCGTGCTGACCATGGTGGCCATGTACTTCATTCTCCAGGCCATCGGCCTGACGGACAGCCACGTAGGTCTGGTCCTGGTCTATTCCGCCGGCGCGGGCCTGGGTTACCTGATCTGTAAGGGCTTCTTCGACACCGTCCCCGCCTCCCTCCGGGAAGCGGCCAAGATCGACGGCGCCTCGGAGCTGCGGGTCTTTATCCAGATCGTCATCCCCATGTCCCGGCCCATCATCGTCTACACCATCATCAACTCCTTCATGGCTCCCTGGATGGATTTCGTCATGGCCCGTCTGATGATGACCAGCAAGAACTCCGATCTGTACACCGTGTCCATCGGTCTTTTCGACATGCTGGACAAGTCCCGGATCAACGAGTACTTCGCCCAGTTCTGCGCCGGCGCGGCTCTGGTGTCCATCCCCATCGGCATTCTGTTTGTCATCATGCAGAAGTTCTATGTGGAAGGCATTACCGGCGGCGCGGTAAAGGGATAACATTTTCAAAACCTGTTTTCTCCCGCGACTGGTTTCGCGGGAGAAACAATGTCTCCCGATCCTCAAATCCCAAATTTGTTTCCTTGAAAGGAACCCAAACATGGAAGAATTTATCTTAAACATTATCCACCGGCCGGAAATGGTGCCGGAGTACGCCGAGAAGGTCACCGGCCACGGCCAGGCCGAGGACCTGGGCCGGAAGGCCCTGCTGACCGAGAGCCTGGACATCTTTAAGATCCAGCAGGACGCCGCCCACCGCAACGGCCTGAAGACCACCATCCAGATGACCTACGCCAGCCTCTTCAACGACGAGGCCGTGGCCCTGGCCAAGGCGGACCACCAGCGCTACGGCGACGAAATCGGTCTGACCCTGCTGGGCCTGCCCTGCAAGGAGTTCCGGGAAAAATACAAAACCAAGGACTTCTGCATCTGGATGTTCGACATGGACATGAAAAAGAGCGTAGTAGACGACGTCTTCGGCAAATTCTACGAGCGTTTCGGCTTCTATCCCGAGTCCACAGGCAGCTACTACATGGACGCCGCCCTGATCAACTACATCAAGGAAACGTACCCCATGGTCAAGTGCGCCGTGGCCACCTGCTGGGAGGAGGGTCCAAAGGCCTACCACACCTGCAACAACTCCTGGTACACCTTCATGGACGGCGGCCCCTGGGCTCCCTGGATTCCCTCCAAGGTCAACACCCACGCCCCCGCCGCCAATGAATCCGAGGACAGCGGCATTGTGGCCATTCCCCACCTGAGCCGGGACCTGATGGCCTGCTACGACGGCAACGGCTCCAACTTCGGCACCCATCCCCAGAACGTGCTTCGGGGCATGCTCTACACCCCCGGCCGGTTTGACGAGGAGGGCCGCTACTCCGGTCAAACCTATCCGTACCTGTACAACCTCATCGATCAGTACCGCTATCAGGCCAAGTTCAACAACGGCTATGCCTACAACATGCAGTTTGTCGGTCCCGGCTGGATGAACAAGATGGGCCGCTGGGAGGCTCCCTATGAGCTGCTGAAGGCCAGCTACGACGACGGCTGCGCCTACTACGGCCGGCTGAAGAAGGAAGGCAAGCTCATTGACATGACCATGAGCGAGTTTGCCGACTACTACCGCGGCAAGAAGCGCTACACCGAGCCTGAATGCGCCCTGTGGCGGGACCTGATCTACGGCTCCGACAAGCAGCTGTTCTGGTACTGCGACCCCTATATGCGGGCCTGTGTGAACATGGACCAGGGCGGCGCCATTGTGGACCTGCGGCCCTACGCCGCCAAGCTGGAATGGGAGATCGGCATCGGCACTCCCCACGTCCAGGAATGCGCCTACCCCTTCCTGATCCAGGAAAAGTACCGGGCCGGTTACTTCACCCACTACGCGGGCGAGGGTACCGTCCGCAGCGCCAAGATCTGCCACAAGGGTGAGGAAGTGGATCTGTGCCTGTGCCGGACCAAGGCCCACTTCTCCGAGCCCACACCCGGCTGCCGGAAGCTGACCCTGGATCCTGTGGACATCGTCTTCCAGGACCTGACTGTGAAGCTGCAGACCGTGATTACCTTCCAAGAGGGCAGCAGCGACATCCAGATCGAGCGCCATGTTCTGGAAATGAGCGATCCCGATGCGGAGGTGACCATCAACGAATACATGGTGGCCTGCTACGGCGTCACCGAGTATCCCGAGGACATGACCTGCATCACCCTCAGCGCCAAAAAGGGCGGCGAGGAGAACACCCTGGCCTACGCCTACAAGTGCCGGGACTACTCTCTGGCCCAGGCCGACGAGGTAGCCGCCGTAATCCCTCCCATCAAAACCCGCGTGTCCCTGGAGGCCGAAGGCCGGGATAAGGAAGGCTACTACAAGGAAGGCTACGCCTTCAGTCCCATGTTCACTCTGGGATATAACGGTACTCTGAAGGAAAAGGAGGTGTTCCGCACATGGCTCAAGCTGGCAAGGGCAGACTGAATTACCGTTGCCCCTCCTGCTTCATGCGGGACCTGGACATCGACATGTTTTACGACGCCGCCAAGGGCGAATACTACTGCATCCGCTGCCAATACACCGGCACGGAGGAGGATGTGCTGGAAAAGAATCAGATGGCCCGGTTCCGTTACCGGTTCCTGACCAGGCGTTTTACCATGGATGAGTTTGAGAAGTTTGACTGATCCCCTACCCGCGCCGCCGGCCAAGCTGGCGGCGCGGAACCACATCCCCCAACAGAAAGGATATCCCATGGAATTTATCAAAGGCTTTGACCTGTCCACCCTGCTGGAGGTGGAGCGCTGCGGCGGAAAGTTTTACGACGGAGGCCCGGCGGAGGACGCCATGACGATCCTGCGCCGCTACGGCGCCAACTACGTCCGTCTGCGGCTTTGGAACGATCCCTACAACGCCGGCGGCCGGGACTACGGCGCAGGCGTATGCGACCTGCCCACGGTGCTGATCCTGGCCCGGCGCGCCAGGCAGAACGGAATGAAGTGGCTGCTGGACCTGCACTACTCCGACTTCTGGGCAGACCCGGGCAAGCAGACCGTCCCCAAAGCCTGGCAGGGCCTGGACGAGGACGGACTGGCACAGGCTGTCTACCGCTACACCCTGGACGTTCTGGCCGCCTGCCGGGCGGCAGGGGTCTGTCCGGATATGGTTCAGGTGGGCAACGAGCTGAGCAAAGGACTGCTGTGGCCCACGGGCAAGGTGAACAACTGGCAGACCATCTGCCGCTACGTCAGCGCAGGCGTCCGGGCCGTGCGGGAAACGCAGCCGGATACCCCCGTCATGGTTCATCTGGACAACGGCGGCAGCAACACGCTCTACCGGACCTGGTTTGACAACTACTTCGCCAACGGCGGCGACTGCGATATCATCGGCCTGAGCTACTACCCCTTCTGGCACGGCAGTCTGGAGGATCTGGCAGCCAATATGGCGGACATCGGCCCCCGGTACGGCAAGGACCTGGTCATTGCCGAGACCAGCATGGGCTTCACCCTGGACAGCTACGCCCGGTGGGAGGGTCTGGACGAGGAAAACCGCAAGGGCGGCGCGGCCAAGCCCGCTCTGGCAGAAAAAGTTCCCTTCCCCATGACCGTCCAGGGTCAGGCGGACTTCACCCAGGCTCTGCTCCAACGCATCCGCCAGGTCCCGGAGGGCAGAGGCGCGGGGCTGTTCTGGTGGGAGGCGGCCTGGATTCCGGTACCCGGTTCCGGCTGGTCCACACAGGGCGGCTGGGAGTATGTCCACGAGAAGGGTCCCGGGGGCAACGAGTGGGCCAACCAGGCGCTGTTTGACTTCAACGGAAACGCCCTGCCCGCTCTTGCCGTGATCCGGGACTTCGTATGAGAAGGAGGCGTCCCATGAAAAGAAAAGACGCTGCCCAGAGGCAGTTCCGCTTATCCGGCGCGGCTCTGAAATGGATGGGGTTCGTCCTGCTGTGCTTCGGCTCCGTCAGCATTGCCGTGATTCAGCGGGGAATTCTGGACCTGACCAATCAGACCGCCCAGAGTCTCAACGACGCCATGGGCTCGGACCGGAGTGTACTGGGCTGGGTCATTGCCGCCTTCTCTCTGTCGCTCATGTCTGCCATCGCCCTGCCCTTCTATCCCCGGCTCCTGTGCCAGGGCTGGCAACGCAGCGCCAACCGTACCAGATACTGCCTGCGGATCGCCCTGTGCGCCCTGGTTTCGGAGATCCCCTACGACCTGTGCTTCAGCGGGACCTGGCTGAACCTGTCCCAACAGAACCCGGTATGGGCTCTGGCCGTCAGCGCCATTCTGCTGGCCGTCCTGGACTATGTCCGGGGCCGCCCTATGGCTGTTCTTCTGCAGATCGCCGCCGTCCTCTCCGCCTGTATCTGGGCCTTGCTGCTGCGGAGCAATCTGGGAATGCTGACGGTGCTGCTCACCGCCTGCTTCCGGTTCCTGCGTGACTATCCTCAGACCCGGCTCTGGATCGGCTTCGGCATCTGCCTGGCCCACTTCCCCTCCCCCGTAGGTATGGTTTTGGTCCACTTCTACGACGAAGAGAAGGGCGCCGACCCGGGGAAACGGTTCTACTTCCTCTACCCTGCCCAGCTCCTGGCCGCCTGGTGCGCCGGTCTTCTCCTGGCCTGAATGTGAAAATCCCCTTGGTCCCGGCGTCATCGGAACCAAGGGGATTTGTTATGCCGCGCTCAGGCGTTCACGGCTGCCACGAAATCCAGGAAGGCCGCCTGGCCCTGGGCGTCGTTCTTGTACACCCCCGCGTCCTCCAGGACCCCGGAGAAGACCTTGCCAGTCTCCCGCATAAGGATCTCCAGGGCATTGTCCCGGGTAAAGGTGTACGTCTCTTTCAGTTCCTCCACCCAGGCGGCATGCTTGGACAGGACCTCGTCGGCAGCGATGTCCTTCCCCTCCACAATGGCCCCGGCCAAGTCGTTGAGTTCCCCCTTCAGCCGGCTGGGCAGCACCGCCAGGCCCATAACCTCAATGAGGCCGATGTTCTCCTTCTTGATGTGGTGCTTGTCCGCATGGGGATGGAATACGCCCAGAGGATGCTCGGCGGTGGTGATGTTGCACCGCAGAACCAGGTCCAGCTCATAGTCGTCCCCTCTGCGCCGGGCAATGGGGGTGATGGTGTTGTGCGGCTCCCCGTCGGAGAAGGCCGCCACGCCTACCCGCTCGTCGGAATAGCCCCGCCAGGCGTTCAGGATCTTCTCCGCCAGCTCCGCCAGACGCCCGCGGTCCATGCCCCGCAGACGCAGGACGCTCATGGGCCAGTTGACGATGCCTGCCTGAACGTCCTCATAGCCCCGGAAGGTCACTTCCTGCCGGACCTGGGCCCGTTCCATGGCGAAGGTGTAACGTCCGCCCTGAAAGTGCTCATGGCTCAGGATGGAGCCGCCTACAATGGGCAGGTCCGCGTTGGAGCCCACAAAGTAGTGGGGGAAGACGGTAACGAAGTCCAGCAGCTTGTCAAATGCCGCCCGGTCGATCTTCATGGGCACATGGCGGCTGTTGAAGACGATGCAGTGCTCGTTGTAATAGACGTAGGGAGAGTACTGGACAAACCAGTCCTCGCCGCGGATGGAGATGGGAATGATCCGGTGATTGGCCCGGGCAGGATGGTTCATCCGGCCGGCGTAGCCCTCATTTTCCCGGCACAGCTGGCACTTGGGATAGCCGGACTGGGGGGCGTTCTTGGCTGCGGCAATGGCCTTGGGGTCCTTCTCGGGCTTACTTAAGTTGATGGTGATGTCCAGCTCGCCGTAGGGACTGGAGTATTTCCAGCGCATGTCCTTGGCGATGCGGTAACGGCGGATGTAGTCGGTGTCGCAGCTGAAGGCATAGTACCAGTCCGTAGCGGCCTCGGGGCTCTGGGCGTACTTCTCCCGGAAGGCGGCGATCACCTCTCTGGGCATGGGCGTCAGAGCGCCCATGATCCGGGTGTCAAAGATGTCCCGGGCGGTGATGTTGTCCTCGCACAGCCCCTTTTCCACGGCGTATTCCAGGATCCCGGCGAGAATTTCCTCCAGGTCCTCGGTCTGAAGCTCTTCAGAGGGCTCGTAGTCGTCCTTGCGCAGCAGATCCAGCAGCCGGTTCAGCAGAACCTGGTGGTCCTCCGGCTGGGCCAGCCCCCGGTTCATGGCATAGGATACCAGGGAATCCAGATACGTTTCGATTTTCATACGCTTCACACCTCACACCTTCATTTCCACACCGCCCTGGGGACGGATGGACAGCACATGGCAGGCGCCCTGGCCCAGAACCGCGTCGATGCCTGTCCGGAATTCCTCCAGCATATGGAAGGGAACAAAGGCCTGGACCGTACCGGCGAAGCCGCCGCCGTGGACCCGGAAGGCGCCCTTGCCCTGCAGGTAGTGCTCGCACAGAGCCAGGGCGACCGCCACATCCTGGTGCTCTTTGCAGCCCGCGGGGATGACATTCTGCAGATACATGTAAGAGGAGCAGCCGCTCTGCTTGACCAGGGCCAGGAAAGCGTCAAAGTCTCCGGCCTTCAGGGCCGCCACCTGCTGAGGCACCCGGGCGTTCTCCTGATAGAAGTGGATGGCCCGCAGGACCGCCCGGTCTCCGCATTTCCGGCGCAGATAAGGAAGACGGCCGTAGAAGTCCGCCTCGTCGATCTGCGTCAGGACCTCCTTGCCGAAGCAGGCGCAGACGGCCTTCAGCTCTCCGGGAATGGCGGCGTACTCGTCGGTCAGATCCGCGTGGCTGGCCTGACTGTCGATGATGCACAGGGCATGGCCGCAGGCGGAGAAGTCAAAGTCCACCGGCTCAATAACAGGATGGTCCTTGTCAAGGAAGTCGATGGTCACCAGATTGCCCACGGCGGAGGCCGTCTGGTCCATGAGGCCGCAGGGCTTGCCGAAGAAGACATTCTCCGCGTACTGGCCGATCATGGCAATCTCCGGCTGGGAGATCTTGCCGCCGAAGAACAGATGATTCACAATGGTGCCGATAAGGACCTCATAGGCCGCGGAGGAGCTGAGGCCGGAACCGGGGAGCACAGAGGACTGGCAATAGGCGTCGAAGCCCTCAACCCGGCAGCCCAGCTCCACGAACCGGGCGGCAATGCCCCGGATCAGAGCGGGGGTGGTGTTGATCTCCGCCTCCACAGGCGTCAGCTCCTTCAGGTTCACCTGGCACAGCGGGTAGCCCTCGGAGAGGATGCGGATGGTGTCGGTCCCATTGCGGCGGACGGCGGCCCGGGTATCCAGGTTCACCGCGGCGGCCAGAACCCGGCCCCGCTGATGGTCGGTATGGTTTCCGCCGATCTCGGTACGTCCTGGGGCGGAGAAGTACCGTTCGGGAGTGCCGCCGAAGGCCGCGGCAAAACCGGCGTCCAGGCGCTTCTTATCTTCCGGGGAAAGGATCAGTTCAGACATAAAAACCTCCATAATTCAGCCTGCTGGAGCAGACGGATAGTGTGATGCGGGTATGCCTTTATTATACAGGATTCTGAAAAAAATGGAAGGTCCAGTTAACAGAAAACGATCCTTTTCTTTCCGAAGAATTTACTCAAACCGGTTTCGGAATCCCAGCGCTCCCTCCCCCGGCAGAGCGTCTTCTCCGGACCTCAAAAGCATTTCGTAAAACCGGCCGGAAAAGGGTATCACAAGTCCGGCTTGCAGAAAGCGATCGAAACCATCAACAGCTGGCTGGAACGGTTAAAGCGGTATAATCTGGATATCCTCATCTGCGGTAATCGGAACAGCTACAGCAAAACAGCCCCCGACGCAACCTTTATGCGCATGAAGGAGGACCACATGAAGAACGTGCAGTTAAAGGGGCTGTCTCACAATACGTAAAGTCCCGCCGAAAAAAAGCGTATGGAGGCCAGCCAAAGCCGGTCCATACGCTTTTGTTACCTTATGCGCGTTGTATAACAGTCGGCGGGAACCGCTGCTGAAACAATTACCGCGCCGTCTTCTCATCTTCCCGCTTGGCATTGATCCGATCCTCAATTTGAAGGCTTTCGTCCAGGGACGGATAAATTGCCATCAAAGACAGAACCGAAGGCAGCCAAAAGCTGGTAATCAGCAGAACAATGGCGCTGTGGGGCATGAACAGTACCATCAGGGCAATATACGCCGCCTGGGCCAGCGCGCTCTTCAAAAACGCGGGCAAAAACGCGAAATACAGCATAAGCGCGTTCCGCATCGCGCCCAGGACAGATACATCCAGCAGCGCGATCTGCGCGAAAAGGCAGGGTACCAGCCCCGCCAGAAGCATGACGTTTACCACCAGGATAATCGACATATGCAGCTGGCGCGTCCATTCCATGCAGCAAAAGAAGAACACAAGCACCGCCAAAAGCAGTCCCGCTGCAGCGCCCAAAGGAAGGGCGGTCCCGACATTCTGCCGCCAAGCGCGGCGGTAGCGGTGCCACCAGAAGCCCGGCTCATCCCGAAGACTGCGCAAAATGGTGTCATACAGGCAGCATAATTGGGGTCCCGCCAGGGCGCCGCCCAGAAGGCCTGTGAGAATCAGCGGAATCAGCGACTTGGAAGCTACCGAGAACCACAGCCCCAGGCCGTAGGGAATGGCGCTGATCATTGCCAGCATCCCGGAGCACCAGAAGCTCCGGAAATCCCGATCCAGCAATTCCAGCAGCCGGGCAATTCCTTTTTTTCGGGGCGCGTCAGGGGGAATGCCCGGCCCGGGCCTGTCGCTGAAGGAAAACAAACCCATAATCGATCTCCTTTCCGGGTTGGATACTCTGCCGGATATAGAACGCCGTCGGCCATCCGTTTCAATGATTTTGGACCTTTCCGACCTTGCTTCGATATTCCGTGGGGGAACAGTTGGTATACTTCTTAAAGCACCGGCAGAAGGTTGTCAGATTATTAAAGCCGGTTTTGAAGGCTATGTCTGTAATGGACATCGGCGTGGACAGCAGGCTTTGCGCGGCATTGATCCTTCTGCGTCGAAGATAATCATAAAAGGTCATATTCACATGCTCTTTGAACAGACGGGAAAAGTGGTATTTTGAAAACCCCATATAATCCGCTACCTGATCCAAGGTCAGATTCTCCGTAAAATTATCATCGATGTAATTCAAAAGCTCCGCGAATTGCTCGTAGTACTCCGGCTGCTGAGCCGTGGGACTATTGGCATTGCCGCCGTTTTTTCTGTAGTATTCCTGCCCCATCTTGTAGATGCATTCCAGAAAGATGGAAAACAGGAATGTCTCCCACATAACGGTCCTGGCAAAATACGCGTCCACCATCCGCATAAAGCTGTCGTGAACGCCGGAATAGAGTGTCGGCGTCACAGTCCTGTTGCACAGGAATGGTTCGATGGACAGTGGATAGAGCAGTTTGAAGTCCTGAAGGGTGTTCAGAAAATCCAGCTGAATCAGAAAAATGAATCTGGCTCCCTCCCCGCAGCACTGCAGCTCATGGAGGATTTTAGGCGGAATAAACAAAATATCGCCAACCTTCAAGCGGAAGGTCTTCTGATTCGCAATCACGATATAATCGTTTTCCGTAGGTATCACCACTTTCAATGCGTCATGGTGATGCATGGGGTAGTTTTCTGTTTGATTGTTATACCAGATGCGAATATGGCTTTTGGGGGCATAACTGACCTCTTCCCGACCGTCCTGAAAGACTTTCCTTGTAAAACCCTGCTCTTCCTGTGCATACTCAGGGACTAAAAACACATCACTTTTTCGCAAAGAATCCCTCCTGAATCGTTTACCTGGTCAGTTACAAAACTCCCCAAACTTCCTGCTAATTGTAACTGAAATGCTCAGTTTTGAACAGCTTCCTGAGATAAAGTTGGCGTTTTTCGTAAAAGATGGAGCAAAATCTGTAAAATACAACACCTTGCAAAACCAACGAAGGATACGCGCTTTCGGCAGATGCTTCATTGGCGGATAGATCCGTCAGGGATAAATGGTGCGGCCCCGGCCGTCGGGGATGCCGGTTTTCCGGTAGAAGTAGGTATTGATGACATCCCGCCACTCACAGGCGTGCGCTTTCTGATGGGCAAAACGGGCTTCCAGCCGGGCAAAAACCGCCTCATCCAGATACGGCTTTAAGTGAAGCACCGCATCGTAAAATGCCGCCGCTTCCTCCGCGCCTTCAAAATGGGTATCATAAATATGCTGCAGAATGGTTTTTCCGCTTTTGAGTCTGTAGTCATAGGGCAGGTGATGGAAAAACAGCAGCAATTCCTCCGGGCATGTTTCAGCACTGGCATAGAGGCTCGCCAGAGGCTCGGCATACTGATGGCAGTAATCGCTGCCCGTGGGAGAACGGTCAATGCCCAAACCGTCAAAGGACGCCCGATGGTAGCATCCCCATCTGCTGTACTCATAGCCGTCCACATTGGGACCGTAATGGTGATTGGGGTTGACCATCCAGCCCACGCCCAGAGGCGCGGTGTATTTTTCATAAACAGGCCAGGATCGCATCAGGATCTGGTGCAGAGTCTGCTCCACCGGCGGGTTTTGACCAAAGGTCTGACGAAGCCATTCCCAGGCGATCTGCTGGGGAGATAGGGAAGTGTCGTAGCTGAGGCGGCCAAATCCATAGAGGTTGGCGGCAGCCAGATCATGGCCGGTCCAGTTTTCGTCGTCACCCGTATTGGCAACAGCGGCCATTCCGTTGCCCTTTCCCCGGATCAGCGCCGCAACGGTTCCGTTGTCCGGGCGGGTCTTCAGGTCCGTGTCCAGAATCTCCCGGAACCAGGGCATGAGATAGCACACATGCCGCTGCTGGCCGGTGTATTCCTGGGCGATCTGAAATTCCACAATGATATGGGTATGCCGCAGGCTGCCAATCAGCGGGGACACCGGCTCCCGGACCTGAAAGTCCATGGGGCCGTTTTTAATCTGAAGGGTAACGTTCTCCCGGAATTGCCCATCCAGGGGCATAAAGGCGTTATAGCCAGCGCAGGCCCGGTCGGTTTTGACGTCCCGCCAGTCCTGCTGACAGTTGTAGACAAAGCAGCGCCAAATGATATGCCCGCCGTAGGGCTCCACAGCCTGCGCAAGCATGTTGGCGCCGTCCGCCTGGGTGCGGCCGTAGGTAAACGGCCCCGGTCTGCCTTCCGAATCCGCCTTCACCAGGAATCCGCCCAGCAGCGGCAGCTCTGCCCAGACTTCGGCGGCCTTTTCCTTCCACCACCGAAGCACCGCCGCGTCGCAGGGATCGGCGCTGGGCAGTCCCCCCAGCTCCATGGGCGCCGCGAAATTGACGCTCAGATACAGCTTTACACCGTATCTGCCCAGAATTCGGGTGTACTGCCTCAGCTGCGGAAAATAGCGTGGGGTGATCAGCCATGTGGCGGCGTTTTTTACGTTTACATTGTTGATGACAATGGCGTTAATGCCCACGGAAGCCAACATTCTGGCGTAGTCCGTCAGCCGCTTCTCATCCACCAAAACAGCATCCTCCCGGAAGAAGAAGGAGTTCCCCGCGTAACCTCGCTCAATGCTTCCGTCCATATTATCCCAGTGGTTGAGCATGCGCAGGCAGCTGCTGGGATTCTTTTCTTCCTCCAGGCGCACCTGCTCCCAGGGGCAGGCCTGGAGCTGAACCGCCCGCAGAAGGGCAAACACTCCGTAGAGCACTCCCACCGGCGTCCCTCCGGCGATGGCGCACCGGCCGCTGTCCGCCGTAACCCGGTAGCCCTCTCCTTCCAACGCCGGGTCCACTTCCAGGGTAATATCGCCATGGCCGGCCGCGGTCTCCACCGACGCGCCGTACAGCCCTTCCAGGCCGCGTCTCAACTCGTCGCGGGCGGCCTCCAAAACATCCCCGGCCTCCATGCAGGCCAGGGTCAGGCGTTCCCGATGGCATCCACCCATGGGGGCATAGGCCAGCCAACATTTTGTATATGACATAAATACCTCCGAAGTTAGTGCTGTAAAATGTGAAGTAACCGTCTGGCTGCCTCGACACCGTCTTCAGGCCGGTTGGCGCTGCCAAAGCTGAAGCGCAGGGTACAGCGGGCGTCTTCCGCCGTCTGGCCGCCCAAAGCAAGCAGCACGTGGGATGGCTGCGCCGTTCCGTCATTGCTGCAGGCTGCTCCCGGTGATACGCAAACCCCCGCGATATCCAGCCGGTAGGTCAGCCCCTGGGCGTCCCAGCCGGGCAAAGCCACGCTGACGATTCCGGGCAGTCCGCCGAGGGTGCTGTGGAGCCGCGCCTTGGGCCAGCCGGCCAGAAGGGTCTGGCAAAACGCCTCTGCCAGACGCTGCTTTTGGGCGGCGCGCGCCTCCCGGGTCCGGCAGGCATTTTCCAGCGCAGCGGCCATGCCGACAATCAGGGCTACCGGCTCGGTGCCGGGGCGAAGACCGCCCTGCTGGCTGCCTCCCCAGATCAGCGGCCGCAGCTGGGAAGGCTCCCGGGCGTACAGAAACCCCACGCCCTTTGGCCCGCCGAATTTGTGCGCCGAAGCTGTCAGAAAGTCGATGTCAACCAAAGACACCGGTATCTGCCCCACCGCCTGGACGGCATCGGTGTGGATGGGAACCTGGGCGCTGTGACACAGACCCGCTATCAAGGGAATGTCCTGTAGAATGCCGACCTCGTTGTTGGCGTACTGAACGCTCACCAGCCGGGGCCGCCGCTGCAGGGCGTTCTCCAGGGCCTGGGCAACTACGCGGCCGGAACCGTCCAGGGGCAGCGCCTTCCAGCCGATTCCCAGGGGCTGCAGCCCCTGACACGCCTTGGCCACGGAGGGATGCTCTATGGGTGTGATCAGCACCTCCCGGCTTCCCGGCCCTTCCCGCCGGCCTCCGCTGAATACGGCCCAGGTATTTCCCTCGCTGCCGCCGGAGGTGAAGAAGATCTGCTCCGGTAAGCAGCCCAGGCACGGTGCCACGGTATGACGGGCCTGCTCCACCCTCCGCCGCGCTTGAAGACCGCTGCGGTACAAAGCCGCCGGATTGGCATAGGATTGCGTCAGGTAAGGAAGCATTGCCTCCAGCGCCGCGGGATCCAGCGGCGCAGTGGCCGCGTGATCCGCGTAAATCTCGTGTTCCATAAGTCTGCCTCACAAAAAGCGGAACTGTTCAAAATCAAATCGCGTCCCGGGGAGAAACAGGAACGTCACCTGGCAGCTGCCTGTAACCGGTTCAAAGGAGAAGGTCTGCTCTCCCCATTGGGGCTGGAATTGAAATTCCACCGCCCGCCGCCGGGGCTCCTCTGTCCCGCGGGAGGAGGCGAACAGCAGATGTATGGTGTTGGCCGGCAAGTCGCTGCGGCCTTTCAGACGAATTCCCCGGCAGCCTTCTTCTCCAAAGTCCATTCGGGAAAAAACCAGGGAAACGTTGTTTCCGATGTTCAATATCCTCCGGCCCTCCCGGATAAAGCTGTCTCCGTAAATGCTGTCACAGTCTCCGGCCCAGAGGGGATCAAAGGCCCGGGAGCGGGGGAAGAACCGGAAGCCTTTTATATGAACCTTCTTTTCCAGCTCAACAGCAAAGCTCCCCACGCCCTTAAGAGGTTCGTCCAGCTGGAATGTCTGGGCTTGGTAGACGTTCCAGATGCTGGGCTTTTGGTAGATCCGCCGGCCAAGGAGCTTGCTGCCTGGGGCGCGGGGCTCCCCGTCCCAAAACCGAAGCTCTGTGGGCTCTCCGTCCAGGGCAAAGATGGGCAGTTCCACCCGGTCAGAACCATCGGGGCCGAAGTCCAGATCGGAATACAGCACCCAGCTGCGCCCTGTGCGGGATGTAGCGATTCCTCGCTCGTTGCCGTTGCCGATTTCTCCGCCGCTGGCCGTATACCGGCCCGCCCAGACAAAGTCGTAAGGATCTGTGTGCATGGTCCCCATTCCGCTGATCCGAACAGGCAGCTGGGAGATGATCTGCGGGGCTTTCCGTCCGTTCCGCACCAGGCCCCGGAGCCAGAATTCCCCGTCCCCCAGAGCTTGAAGCGTTACCGCGTTTTCCCGTTCCGTCAGCGTCACATTGGAAACCGGGGCTCCCCGGCTGTCGGTCAGCTGCCACTGAATGGATTGACCCGCGCTGTCCCTGGGGCTGCACCGAGCCTGAACCAGGAGGGTCTGATGTTCACGGTCCATCCAGGTTCGTTCCGCAAACAAGGTCAGCTTGCGAACCGGCACGGCCAAAGGATCTTGAAAGGCGGGCAGAGGCGGCAGACGGCGGCGGGGCGGCCCGTCAAATTTCGCGGCATGAAGGGTGATGCAAGCCGGGCGCAGGCCGGGAGCCGTGGCTTCCACCACCAGATCTCCCTCCTCTCCCGTTCCGGCCACAACCGCCAGAAGCTTTCCCGAGAACAGGCGGCGGCTGTCCGTCTGATATTCTTCAGGATCGGTGCTGTCTCCGTTGTCCATTCCGACGACCATTCCCGCGCCCCGGATTCGCAGGGTGATCCGGTCTCTTGCGTTGGCAACCGGCACGCCGTTTTCGTCTTCTGTTGTGATGGTCAGGAAGGCCAGTTCCCGGCCGCTGCCGGAGAGGGTTGTTCGGTCGGCCTGAATCCGGACGGCGGCGCTGTCGCCGAAGCTGCGGCAAATATCCTCCGCCACAACCGTTCCGTCTTCCCCGTAAGCCACGGCCCGAACTTCGCCGGGGCGGTATTCCGCCTGCCAGGCAGCCGTATGCCCCTGGTCCTTGTGGATCTCTTTTCTGCCAAGGCTCTCGCCGTTCAGAAACAGCTCCACATTGTGGGCATTGGAGCAGACACACAGATCAACGGTTTGTCCGGGATTGAAATCCCAATATGGGAACAGATGCACCATGGGCTGCTCCCGCCAGGCCGCCTGGCAGAGATAGAAGGCGTCCTTTGGAAACCCCGCCGTATCCACCATGCCAAAATAGCTGCTGCGGGTATGATATGGGGTGGGCTCTCCGAGAAAGTCAAAGCCGCTCCAGAGGTACTGGCCCAGGGTGAAGGGATATTTTGCGTCACTGGTCAGGCAGATGTCCAGGCTCTCCGCCCCCCAGCTGGTGCGGCTGTTGCCCAGGCTGGAACACTGTAAATCGTCGTCTGCCAGCAGAGGCTGGGAGAGGGGGAAATGGTAGATGCCCCGGCTCTGGACCACAGAACCGGTTTCACTGCCGTAGATCACCCAGTCCGGATGTGCCTCATGGTGCTCCCCATACATCCTTTCGCCGTAATTGTATCCCACCACCTTGATCAGATCGGCGCAGGTTCGGGTGTTGGGCCAAGGCATATAGTTGGAAGCAAAGGTGGCGATGCCGTTTCCCCGGGGATCATGTTCCTTCACTTCCTCCAGCAGCAGGCGCATGGTGTCCGCGCCCTCAGGCCCCGCGTGGGTGTCATAAATCTCATTTCCGATGCTCCAGAACAGCAAGCTTGGATGGTTCCGGTCCCGGCGAATCCAGGCCGCCATATCCCGCGCCTGCCATTGGTCAAAGAAGCGGGCGTAGTCGAAGGGGGTTTTCGGCCTGCGCCAGCAGTCGAATATTTCTGAATCAATCAAAAAGCCCATTTCGTCGGCAAGATCCATCAGCCCCGGCGCGGGCGCCGTATGACCGGTGCGAATGGAGTTGGCGCCCATTTCCCGCAGAATCTCCATCTGACGCCGGGCGGCGTCCGGTTCAAAAGCCGCGCCCAGGCAGCCCAGATCGTGGTGCATGCATACGCCATGGAGAATCACCCGGCGATGGTTCAAAAAAAGGCCTTTATCCGGCGTGACTTCCACCGTGCGGCAGCCGAACCGGGTGGTCAGGGAATCCTCGCCCAGCACCGCCTGCAGATAGTAGAAGTTCGGCGCGTGAAGATCCCACAGCCGGGGGCTGTCCAGGGTGAAGGCCGCTTCCGCCTGCCACAGAGCCGTTTCCGTACCGGTGCGCCAGGGGGAGCGTTCCAGACAATTCCACTGGTCCCAAGGCACTTGGCACTGATCCAGCAGCCGGCCCTCCCCGTCAAGCAGCCGAAGCCGCAAGGTTTCCCGGACCTCGGAATCCATGCCCCCCATTTCCGCCGAAACCAACACCTGCCAGCGGCCGTGGACCCCTTCCTTTGCCGAGACATACAGTCCTCCGGGCATCAGATGCAGCCGGGGCAGGCGCCAGAGCTCCACCTGACGGTAAAGCCCCGCCCCGGAATACCACCGGGAATTGGGATGGCGCACATCGCAGCGCACCAGCACCTCATTGCTGTGGTTTTGAAGGAAATCCGTAATATCCAGCCAAAAGGAGGTGTAGCCGTTTTTCCACTGACCGGCTTCCCGTCCGTTGACAAAAACGGTGGTATCCATATACGCCCCTTCGAACCACAGGGCAATCCGCTGGCCGGGAGATGGACTGCACCGGAAGGTTTTTCGATAAAATCCCGTGCCGTCCCGGTACAGCTCCCCGGCGTGGCGAATCTGCCAATCGTGGGGCAGGTCTACCGGATAGAACGCCGCCCCGGCAGAGGGCTGTTCCGCACCCGGCCGGCATTCGGCAAACTGCCAGCCCAGGCTGAAATCTTCACGCTTCATGATATGACCTCTTTGATTCTCGATAGCTTCCGGTTCGCACAGAGGCAGACTTCCGCTTTCACGGAAATCTGCCTCCGGTAAGAATCGCCGTTACGCTGTGCCGGAGATCACTGCCGGCAGACTTTTAAAACGCAATCAGCCTTTGCTTTCCGCGTACGCGTTGTTGTACAGATCCAGCAGGCTCTGCAAATTCTGCGCCTGCACCTCAGCCACGTAGGTATCCCAGTCGGCTTCGATGTCCGCCTGACCCATGGCAAACTTGATGGTCCAGGTGTTGATGGTATCGGTCAGAGGCGTACCCCACAGGTTGGCCATTTCGATCTGATCCTCGTCCAAGGCGATCACAGGGTCCAGAGGCCGCAGCTCCCGGTACGCGTTCTGACGGGCATAGAAGTCCTGCAGATCCTCGCTGAAGTTGGAGGTCAGCAGCTCGGTGGAACCGCCGTACATATAGTTGCCGCAGGCGTAGCCAAGCTCTTCGCGCAGATCCACCTGGTCTTCAGAGGTTTGGGCAATGGACAGGCCGTTGCAGTAATAGCCGGGAGTCAGGGAGTACTTGCCGTCTTCGACGGTGTAAGTCTCGCCCTCTACGCCCCACTTGGTCAGCTTCAGGCCCTCCTCGGAGTACCACAGCCAGTCAACAAAGCGCAGCATCTTGATGAACTCTTCCTCGCCCAGTTCTTCCAGAGCGTTGCTGGAAATCATCACACCGCATTCCAGACGGCCGTTTTCCGCCTGATAGTTGGTCGAGCCCATGGGAACCAGCGCGCGGTACAGCTCGAAATTGCCCTCGCCCAGCTGATCGGCAATTCCCTTTTCCTGGCCGGCGCTCTGGGCCCGGTTGGTGGAGATGATGGCAGTCTCACCGCGGTAGAACTTATTCATGGCGGTTTCGTCATCCTGAATCCAGGTCTCGGGGTCCAGAACCTTGCTGCTGACCAGATCCTGAATGATGCCGTAGGCTTCCTTATAGTTTTCGCTGATGGAGCCGGAGACAAACTGATCGGAATCCCGGTCATAGTTCAGTCCGTAGGTGCCGCTGATGGCCCAGCCGGTGTTGAAGCCGTAGGAGGAACCCAGAAGCTTCAGCAGGTTGCCGCCCTGGCCGTAGCCGGAGGTCTGGCCGCACCACATGTCGGACCAGATGTAGTCGTTTTCGCCGCACATGCCCTGCTCAACCATGTAGGCTTTTACACCCTTCAGGACCTCCGCGAATTCCTTCCAATCCCAATCCTTTTCCAGTTCCGCCACATCATAACCGGCGGCGTCAAAGATGTCCTTGCGAATCAGGAAGGTGTAGTCCTGGAGGCAGGTTTCCTTCAGGCCGGGCAGGCGATAGTACTTGCCGTCAGCCTGGGTAATGGTCTCCAGATCCGGCTGCATATTGTATTCTTCCACAAAAGCGCTGTAGTTGGGCATGAACTGCACATAGTCAGAAACCGCAACCACACCGCCGCCGGTGACATAGGCGGACTCAGAGTAAATCTTTGGAATGATGTAGGGGGCCTCGCCGGAAGAAACCGCCAAGGTGACCTTATCGTTGTAGTTGGAATTGTCCACAATGTTCAAATCCAGGCGTACATTGGTAGCATCTTCAATTGCCTTGAAGATACCTTCGGTTTCCCACCGCTCCGTCATGGGATAAGCGGGGTTGTCATTGAAGAAGGCCGTGTAAGTCACAGGCTCTTCCGACCAGAAGTGCTCGCCATACTCGTAGTCCAGCTGGTCGTCCGCGGGAGCGGTCGCCGGCGGCGCGTCGGCGGCATCGTCACCGCCGCCTCCGCAGGCAGCCAGGGACAGGACCATAACCATGGCCAGCAAGAGGGAAATCAGCTTTTTCATTTGTTTTTCCTCCTTTGAATTTTGGTATTCTCATGGGACGCTCCATGAAAATACAAGTGTATTTTCTGCCGCAAATCCGTTGCAGCGGTCAGATGGATTCAGCCCTTGACGCCGCCAAGCATCATGCCCTGAACAAAGTATTTCTGGATGAAGGGATAGACGCAGATAATCGGCGCGGCTGTGAGCACCATGGCGCAGGACTTGATGTTGGAAGAAATCTGCATTGCCTCACCGGCGTCGGCGTTGGTGCCGCTGGCGCTGCTGATGAGCTGGCGCAGGTGGTAGGCCACGGGCCACAGCTCCCGATCGTCCAAATACAGGAAGGCATCGAACCAGTTGTTCCAGTACTGCACCACATAAAACAGTGCCATCGTGGCCAGGATGGGCTTGGACAGGGGCAGCGCCACATGGACAAAGGCGCCCCACTTGCTCAGGCCGTCAATCTCACCGGCTTCCTCCAGCTCCTTCGGAATCGTGGTAAAGAAGGAGCGCATGAGAATCACGTAGTAGGTGGAGATCATTCCGGGCAGGATGAAGGCAAACACGGTGTTGCGCAGGCCCAGGCTGGTCATCAGGATGTAGTTGGGGATCATTCCGCCGCCGAAATACATGGTAAAGATGATGAATTTATTGATGGTCGAAGCGCCGGCCACTTCTCTCTTGGACAGAGGATAGGCCAGCAGCGCGGAGAAGAACAGAGCGCTGACCGTACCCAGGATGGAGTAAATAATGGTATTGCGGTAGTAGAGCAGGAAGTTGCTCTGGGTAATGATGTACTCGTAGGTGTCCAGATTGAAGTCCGATGGCAGGAGACCGATCTCACCGGCTACAATGGCTTCGGTAGAAGAGAAAGACTGTGCAACCAGGTAAAGGAAGGGATAGAGCATCGCGGCACAGATAAGCAGCATTAAAATGACGTTGCATACCTGGAAGACGCGATAGCCGCGGGATTCCCGGATTTTGCTGGGCGTAACAGCCACTGCGGATTTTGCCATGATGATTAACCTCCTTTCCTTACCACAGGCCGCTGCCGCTGAGCTTGGTGGAAGCCTTGTTGGCGATGGTCAGCAGCACCAGGTTGATAATGCCCTGGAACAGGCCTACGGCGGTGGCATAGCTGTAGTTGCCGGACTGCAAGCCCATGCGGTAGACGTAGGTTCCGATGATATCGGCGGTCTCGTAGGTGGTGGGGTTGTACAGCAGGAAGACCTTTTCAAATGCCGCGGAGCCGCACAGGCTGCCGATGTTCAGGATCAGCAGGGTGGAAATGGTAGGAAGAATGGCGGGGATGGTTACATGGAGGCACTGCTGGAAGCGGTTGGCGCCGTCCAGAGCCGCCGCCTCGTACAGCTCCGGGTTGATGCCGGACATCGCCGCCAGATACAAGATGGTACCCCAGCCGATTCCCTGCCAGATGCCGCTGGTAACAAAGATGGTGGTAAACCACTCCGGCAGGGCAATGAAGGTGATGGGTTCTCCTCCCAGCGATACGATCAGGTTGTTGATGGGGCCGTTGGTGGAGAGCAGCTCCCGCACCATGCCGGCCACAATGACCATGGAAATAAAGTGGGGCAGGTAGGAAATGGTCTGCACGATCCGCTTGAAGGCCACATTCTTGATCTCATTGAGCAGCAGCGCGAAAATCAGGGTCAGAGGAAAGCTGATCAGCAGATACTTGAAGTTCAGCAGCAGAGTGTTCCGGAACGCCCGCCAGAAATTCTGGTCCGCGATAAACTGATTGAAGTATCTCAGTCCACTCCATTCGTCTCCGAAAATGCTGCTGCCGGCCCGGTAACGGCGGAACGCGATGATGTTGCCAAACATGGGGATGTACCGGAAGATAATGTAGTACACCACCGGGATCAGCATCATCAGGTAGTACTGCCAATACTTATGAAAGTGATAAGCGGCTGTACCATGTTGAGGCTTGACTGCGTTTGCTGGTTTTGACATCACAAATTCTCCTTCCTATTTCTGTTATTTTCCGGGGACACCGCATCCCCGGCACAGATACTAGCTCGGGGGGCTTACGCCCGGGTATCCAGAACCACCCGTTCCTTCTGATGCAGACGCAATGCCAAAGGACTGCTTCCCATCAGCGCCGCGCTGCGGCTGTCCGGCTGACTGGCGCCGATCCATAGGGTGTATTCTCCCGGCTCCACCACGGCGACGCCTTCTTCATCGCAAAGGGCCAGAGCCTCCAAGGGCAGGTGCAGGGAAACCCGGGTCTGCTCCCCCGCTTCCAAGGAGATCTTCTTCAGCGCCTTCAGCTGCGCGTTGGGCGTACCGGGACGCTCAGCCTTCACGTAAACCTGTACCGTCTCCCGGCCAGAGCGGCTGCCCTCGTTGCAAACCGTTACGCACACATCCACCCCATCCGTTCCGGCCGTTTCCAGACTGACGGAGGCGTCGCGGAACCGGAAGCTGGTGTAGGACAGTCCGTATCCGAACGGATACAGGGCTTCTTGCTCCATATAGCGGTAAGTACGGCCCTTCATGGAATAGTCGGTAAAGGCGGGCAGCTCCTCGGTGGAGCGGTAGAAGGTCACCGGCAGCTTTCCTTCGGGGTTGACTTCCCCGAAGAGCACCCTTGCCACGGCCCTGCCGCCCTGGCCGCCGGGATACCAGCCTTGCAGTACCGCCGCGGCATGGTCCTGGGCATAAGTCAGATTCAGGGCGCTGCCGCTGAGACAGACCACAATCACAGGCTTTCCGCTCTCCACACAGGCTTTCAAAACATCCGTCTGATGTCCGGGCAGCTCCAGGCTGGGCTTATCGCCGCTGGCAAACTGGTTGCCCTGGTCGCCCTCTTCGCCTTCCAGGCCGGAATCCAGGCCCAGGCAGCAGATGACAACGTCGCTTTCCGCGCAGACCCCCCGCACTTCGCTGAGCAGCTCGTTGGACTGTGCCAGATTGCTGATTTTGTCACTGTACAAGTGGCAGCCCTGGGAATAACGGACCAGAACGTCGTCACCCAGGTATTCCTGAATTCCTTCCAGCACGGTAACATATCGGGAAGCCGTGCCTTCGTAGTTGCCCAAAAGGGCCTTGCGGCTGTTGGCGTTTGGCCCCACCACAGCCACACAGCGAAGCTTCCGCTTATCCAGAGGCAGGATTCCCTTTTCATTTTTCAACAGGGTCATGATCTTTTCCGCTACGCGCAGGTTAAGCTGGCGCATGGCAGGGCTGTCCACCTGGCTGTAGTCGATGCGATTGTAGGGAACCTTGTCCTCTTCATCGAACATGCCCAGGCGGAACCGGGTAACGAACAGACGGGTGACGCTCTCGTCAATGGTCTTCTCGGCTACCTTTCCTTCCCGCACCGCCTGGACAAGATAGGAGAACAGGTTGCCGCAGTTGAGATCACAGCCGTTGTTCACGGCCAGCGCTACGGATTCCACCGGCCCTTCGGTGACCATGTGGCCTTCGTGAAAATCCTTAATGGCCCAGCAGTCGGAGGTTACGTGCCCCTGGAACTTCCACTTTCCCCGGAGAATATCCACCAGCAGGGTTTTGCTGCCGCAGGCAGGCTCTCCGTTGACCCGATTGTACGCACCCATCACCGCCTCCACGCCGGCTTCGGTGACCAGAGCCCGGAAGGCGGGAAGATAGGTTTCCCACATATCCTGCCTGGACGCGACCGCGTTAAAATAGTGGCGCTGATCTTCCGGCCCGGAGTGAACCGCAAAGTGTTTGGCGCAGGCGGCGCTGAGCAGATAGTCCGGATCGTCTCCCTGCATGCCCTTGACAAAGCCCACGCCCAGGCGGGAAGTCAGGTACGGGTCCTCTCCATAGGTCTCATGCCCACGGCCCCAGCGGGGGTCTCGGAAAATGTTGATGTTGGGCGCCCAGATGGTCAGTCCCTTGTAAATGTCCCGATCCTCATGGCCCCGGCACAGATTGTATTTGCCTCTGGCTTCCGTAGCCACTGCCCGTCCAACCTGTTCCATCATTTCCTCATCAAAGGCCGCCGCCATGCCGATGGCCTGGGGGAACACCGTGGCGGTACCCGCGCGGCCCACGCCGTGGATGCCTTCGTTCCACCAGTTGTACGCAGGGATCCCCAGCCGGGATATGGCCGGCGCCCAGTTGATCATCTGGCTGACCTTTTCCTCCAGGGTCATCTGCTCCACCAGCGCCCGGGCGCGGCTGCGGTATTGCTCCATTTTCTCCTGAGAGATGTTCATCATAAATTCTCCTCTTTCCGGCAGGCAGATCATTCTACCCAGCCAAATCCCAGAATTGTAAAGGCTTTGTCTTCATCATCGGGATGCATTTGAATTTGTACGGTATGGGGCTTGGTCTCTCCCCGGTTAAACAGCACCGTGGCGTGGCAATGGGTCCATCCGGCCTCCCTGGGGTCATAGCAGCCCAGAGCCTGTCCGTCCACCGTTACCACAGCCCTGCCGAATTCCGGCGAACCGGAATCCTTAAACACCATTTGCAGCGCCGAGCAGGAAATTCGCAGTTCAAAGGGTTCCTTCCCCGGCCCTTTTTTCCAGTTAAACGGGAACTGAGGTGTGTTCACTTCATCAAAATCCAAGGGAACCGACTGCAAGTCCGTGTCTGTAAGGGAAAAGCTTCCCGGCTTCACCTGGGTCCCCTGGGGCAGGCAGCTCCGGTCAAAGAACTGCAGGCCCGCATAGTCAAATCCATAATAGGCCGGCGACTGCACGGGTTCCTCCATGGGCTGCTGTCCATCCAAGCGCTGAAGCAGATACATCAGGCAGTCTTTCATCACACGATGCCCGTGGTTGGAAGGGTGGAACACGTCATAAAAGTATTGACGGCGGGTAATCACAGAGGTCTCCCCCACGCCGCTGCGGAACTGAGGGCTTACCGCTTCCAGCACGTCCACCATAGGAATCTGGTGCCGCCAGCCGATGGGCGCGAGCCGCTGCTTGAGATTCCAATCGTTGGCAAATACCGAGAACAGCAAGATTACCGCCGGTTTCCCCGGTCCGTCCCAAATGGCTTTAACCAGGCTCTCATAGCACAGGCCCTTGGTTTCGTCCGCCAGATCGTTGACGGCAAATTCAACCACTACCAGATCCGGTTGAACCGTCCCATCCCGGGTAATGTCCCGACGGTAACGGTGCAGCCCCAACTGAGAAGGGGTCCCGCCCACGCCGGCCTTGATATAGCGAACCTTCTCCGGCGCGGCGGCATAGCGGCGGCAAATGGCCTCATAGGTAAGCCGGGCATAGCAGCTGCTTTGAATCGGCACCGCTCCGGCGCCCTGGGTGATGGAACCTCCCAGGAAAGCCAGGGTCACATCCTCCCCCGCCCGCAGCTTCTTGAAAACCTTTTTCAGCCGGGCGTTGTTGCCGGTGCTCAGGCAGGAGCGGGCGATCATCTCCTGATAAGCGGGGGTATCAAAGGCCACAGGAGGATCCGGGTCCATTTCAGGAACCTGATATCCGTCGTTGAGATACAGTTTTACCGTGGCGGTAATCATGTCTTTGGGCTTTGCCAGTTCAAACAGGAACTCCGCCGGCCGTTCATCCGTGTCGGACCAGGTCAGTTCGGCAACCTCCAATTTCCGCTCCATGCCGTCGGTGATCAGTTCCACGCTGTTCCGGCTGCCGGTTTCTCCCCTGGGACCGGAAAAGCCCAAAGAAAATTTCACCGTCTTGTCCGGAAGATCACCGGTAATGCTGATGCCGATGCTGTGGACTGCCTTGCGGAAGCCCTTGGCGGTGCGAAGCATCTCCAGCAGGCTTTCATCGCTCACACCACCCACCATCTTCGCGAAGGTGACCAGACGTTCATCGTTTAAGAAAATGGGATGGCGGCCTACGCCATCGTTATTGGGGATGCCCCCCACAGGCTTGTCCAACAAAACATAGAAAGCGGCACGCTTTTGCGCGGGATCTTTTGGCGCCACACGAGCATCCTGCATTTTATCACATCCTTACCCTTGAATGGGAAGCGCTTTTGGTTACTTTGACTGCTTTAATGATAACACCATCCTGAATAAAGCGCTTATCATTTATTGCTGTATGCATTGTCATTTGTTGCTAAATTTCTATTTGTATAAATGCTTTTTTTGTGCATCTTATACAATTTGCTGCCGTCAATTTTGTGCGTGCACACCTTTGCCGTTCTTCCGGCATGATTTCTGTTTCCATGGCGCTTTTTTGAGGATTAGAGGGAAAATCCCCCAATGTTTTCCACTTTTGCTGCCGGCAGCCAGTTGTCCCATGGTGTCGGTTGACGTCATTTTCACCCGAAGCAATCCCGATACAGCGGTGAAAGCCTCAGCGCGGGCGGCGGATTCAGTTGACAATTCTTGCGGCAGAATCGAGCGTTTTTCGGAAACCAGGCTTGTTTTCCGCCGCCGTATTTGGTATAGTGTATTCAGTAAGACAGCGCCCTTGTCCGGAAAGAAAACCGCACAATCCACGGAGCATACACAGCAGGACGCTGTCCGAACCTGTTCGCCCAGCCGGGGTATTCCCAGGAGGAAATTCAAGAAAGCTGAATCAATCTTTTTATGAGATTTTTACGGCTCCATCGGTTCTATCATCCGGCAGAACCGTGGTTTATGTCTGCCAGCGCCAACGGCGCCTCCGTTCCGCGTTCATTTCCGCCGGTCCCTTCTGCCGCGCCCGCCAATGGCCGGGCAGCCCATTTTGTAAAATCATATTCACTGGTAAAACGGTGAAAAAAAGGAGGATATTACCATGCAATTGAATCGCAGCTGTCTGACAGACCGCGCTCCCTGGGAGCAGGCCGGGGTTACGCTGCCCGGTTTTGACTGGGAAGCCATGTGCCGCCAGACCCGGGAAGCACCAACCTGGATTCACTTTGGAGCCGGCAACATTTTCCGCGGCTTCATTGCCGCCCTTCAACAGGATCTTTTGGAGCAAGGGCTGGTTACAGGCGGCATCCTGGCTGCCGACACCTTTGACTATGAAATCATTGACAAAATCTACGACCCCCATGACGCCATGACCCTTCTGGTAAGCATGATGCCCGACGGCTCCATGGACAAAAAGGTGGTGGCTTCCATTGCCAAAGGCCTTCGGGCAGGCAAGGCCTTCGGGCAGGATCTGGAGACCCTGAAGGAGGCTTTCCGCAGCCCTTCCCTTCAGATGATCTCCTTTACCATAACGGAAAAGGGCTACGCCCTGCGGAACATTAGCGGCGATTTCTTCCCCTTTGTCCTGAATGACTTCGCCAACGGGCCGGACAACTGCTCCCATGCCATGTCACTGGTGACAGCCCTGCTGTACGAGCGCTTCCGCTGCGGCGGCTGTCCTCTGGCGGTGGTAAGCATGGACAACTGCTCTCACAACGGGGAAAAGCTTCGTTCGTCCATTCTGACAGTGTCGCGGAAGTGGCTGGAAAATGGCTATGTTACTGAGGAATTTGACCAATGGCTCCAAAATGAGGAAATGGTCTCCTTCCCCTGGTCCATGATCGATAAAATCACCCCTCGCCCCGCCTCCGTGGTACAGCAAGCGCTGACGGAGAAAGGAATCGAGGATATGGCCCCGGTAGTCACATCCAAAAATACCTTTATCGCGCCCTTTGTCAATGCCGAGGCTCCCCAGTATTTGGTCATCGAAGACCGGTTCCCCAACGGCCGTCCGCCTCTGGAAAAAGCCGGGGTGTACATGACCGACCGGGATACGGTGAACAACACGGAAAAGATGAAAGTCACCACCTGCCTGAACCCGCTGCACACTGCCCTGGCCGTGTACGGATGTCTCCTGGGCTACGAGTCCATTGCCGCCGAAATGAATGACGCGCGGCTGACCGCTCTGGTCAATGGCGTAGGCTACCGGGAGGGCCTTCCTGTGGTCGTGGACCCGAAGATCCTCAGCCCAAAGGCCTTTATCGATGAGGTTGTACAGCAGCGGCTGCCGAACCCCTTCATTCCCGATACCCCCCAGCGCATCGCCACAGACACCAGCCAGAAGATTCCCATCCGCTTCGGTGAAACCATAAAAAGCTATGTGGACCGGGAAGACCTTGATCCGGCGGACCTTACCTATATTCCCCTGGTTCTGGCCGGCTGGCTGCGCTATCTGCTGGCTGTGGATGACGAGGGCAAGCCCATGGCGTGCAGCAGCGATCCGATGCTGGAGCAGCTGCAGGCCCAGCTGTCCGCCGTAGAATTTGGCAAGCCGGAAACCGCAGCGGAGGATGTGCTGAAGCCCATTCTTTCCAATGAGACACTTTTCGCCGTGAATCTTTACAATGTGGGACTTGCCGGGAAGGTAACGGACTACTTCCGCCGGATGCTCGCCGGCCCCGGAGCCGTCGCCAAAACCCTGGAAGCGGTGGTCGGATCTCCTTAAAAAATCGACGGGGGCTGTGAAAACGGTTCTCCTCCAATCCCCCGCCGCGCCGGAAAGGTCTTTGCCAATGTGAAGGACCAGCTGATTCAGGTGGTGGACGCCGGCTCCTATGTTGAGGACTACATGGGCTATGTGGAGGGGGATTATGACTTTGATTTTGTCAACGACCCCGCGGCCATGAGCCTCAGTGTCGGCGGCCATGTATACACCGCTCAGAAGATCGAAGACAACCGCTACGGCTTTAAGGAAACAGGAAGCGGCTATGCCTTTGACCTGACCTATGAAAAGGGCAACGGAACAACGGAAGAATACTTCATTCTGAAAATCAACGAGGCCGTGACCAAGGACAACCCGGTGAAGCTGAGTTATACCGTGGAGCTGGAGAAGGTCAAGGTCGGTGAGAACCACTACGGCTTTGGTTCTCTGAAGGACGGCGGATATCGCTTCGAGCTGATCTATACCCCCGAGAGCGGCTCCGCTCAGGACTTCTTCACCTGGAAGATCAATGAGCCTGTACGGGTCACCTATCCGGTGCAGCTGACCTATTCCGTCAAACTGACCAATCCCCAGACCGACAGCGGCACCTACGGCCAGTATGACGCAGACGGAAGCGAAGGCTGCAAGAATCTGTATACCAACAATAAAGCGGTTCTGACTCCTGTGGATTCCATGGGCAATGTGCAGGATCCTCAGTACTTCCCCAAGCCCACCGTCTCCTACACGGTGGATAAGCCTGTGGTTCCCACGGAGCCTGAGACTATGGACATTGAGATCAAGAAGGTCTGGAAGGACGACAGCGATTCCGACGGCAGACGCCCGGAGAAGATTACCGTCTTCCTCTACGCCGACGGCAGGCGCGTGGATTCTATCGTGCTGACCGACGATGACGACGGAAAGATGGACAATACCTGGTACGGCGTCTTCACTGATATGGATGTCTTCGACAAGGATGGAGACCGGATCAAGTATACCGTGGGAGAGAAACGGGTCCCCCTCCGCCTCTCCCCCAGGCTCTACAACGCCATCGCCGCCTGGGCCGAGGACGATTTCCGCTCTGTCAACAGCCAGATCGAGTATCTGCTGACCGCATGCGTCAAGCAGCGAAGGAAAAACGGCGGCTATGTCCCCGAGGATCTGGACAAGCCTCTGGAACTGACCTTTTTGAAGGAAGATCCCCAGCAAGATCCCAAGTAAGTCCATCCAATGTCCATGAAAAGCGCGCCGAAAATCGGCAAACCCGACAAGGAGGAGTGAATATGTTCAGGAAAGCGGCATTTTGTCTGATAATCTGTCTTTCAGCCCTGTCCGTCCAGGGCTGTTCCGGGAGCGAAATTCCGGAAGAATTTACCCGGGCCTACAGCGCGGCCTATGAAGCGGCCTATGTAAGCTATCACGCGGAGCAGACCATCTCCGACGGAGAGGATTCCCAGACCGGCCAGCAGCAATACTACGCCTGGGAGGATCAAAGCATGTACATCTCCTCCCAGGAAGCGGCCGATATCCATCTGACCATCTTTACCATGGGCCAGGATCAGTACAGCAAATCCAGCCGGGAGACCCAGTGGACCCGTCAATCCTCCCCCAGGGACTACACCCCGCCCTGGCAAAAAACGGATCTGGAGACTTTGTGTGAGACAGCCGATGAAATCACCTGGCAAAGCGATGAAAACGGCGTCCTGGAGGTGACCTTCACCACCCAGGACGGCACCCTGATCTACGCCGCGGCCGGCGGGGCGCTGCAAACCCTGCGGATGCAAAGCGTCCTGTACACTCCCCAGGCCGATGGGTCCGTGGTAGCGGTGGATGTAACCATCGTCTATCAGATCCTGAACAGCGACGGCGAGGCCGTCCGGAGCATCATCGAAGCCAACCTTCCCCCTGAGGGATTCCCCCAGGATCCTTAGAAAAAAATCGAATTATGTATGTGCTAAAATGATGTGAACCAAATAAAGATGAGAAGTCATCCTCGATGTGGTATAGTGAATTCACCACAAA
>CALXFT010000014.1 GCA_944387635.1 uncultured Oscillospiraceae bacterium
CGAAGATATGCCGCAAATTGTGTTTGGGTCGATGGCTTCAGCGCACTATCTTGGGTGGCGTGAATAATTCAGGATAAAGATAATCTGCCGGGCGAATTTTGTTGTTTTCTGCGGTTTCCCGGTGCGGGCCGGGGCAGCCATGCTGTCACCGATGAAAGGAGCGGTGCAAAGAGCCTAATCTAAGATTTTCAGACATGCTTGGACTGCTGGGAATACCTTACCATTCAGACCAATGTTGATGCCGCTTGAAATGCGAAGAAACCGGCGCGCCATTTCATTGTGAAATAACACGCCGGTTCCTTCCAGCAACCCTGCTTGTCGGCCGTTACGTAAGTGTGTTTCTGATACTTCCTTATCGGCCTTCAGAAAAGGTCACGCCTTTTGACTTTTTCTCGGACTTCATACGGATTCCCCCTCCGGAAGAAGTCCCAGCTCCAGCTTCCACCGGAGCACACGGGAAACGGCCTCGTCCAGCCGGGAGCCTTCGATCCTGCCGGTTTGCGCCGCTTCCAGGACGGCTTCATATTGGACCGCGTACTCCGTAGAACACAGCAGATCGTTTCCGGCCAGCACCGCAATGACGGCGGCCTCTCCGGCGCCGTAGCTTTCGGTAATGGCCTCCATGGACAGATCATCTGTCAGGATCACGCCTTGGAAGCCCATGGTTTCCCGCAGGTATTCGTGGACAGCCGGAGAGAGGGAGGCGGGAAGCTGCGGGTCCATGGCCTGAACAACGGTGTGGCTGACCAGAACGGCGTCGCAGCCCGCGGCAATGCCGGACGCGAAGGGAAGCAGATCCTGCTGCTCAAATGTATCCAGGGAGCGGCTGTCTACGGCAACCCCGGTGTGCGTGTCGGCGTTGTTCCCGTATCCGGGGAAGTGCTTCAATACGCTTCCAATACCGTAGGCGCGCATCTTCTTTACGGTCCGGTAGACAAAATCTCCGGTGGCCTCGGGGCTCTGCCCCAGGGACCGCTGATACATGAAAGCATCGGGCTCCGTGGATACATCGCAGACCGGACCCAGATTGACGTTGATGCTTAAGGAGGAGAGCAGCCGGCACTTCTCCTCCTCGACGGCCAGAGCCTGGTCCCGGCCGCCCTGGTCGAAGGATTCCCTGGGGGAGGGGAAAGGAGTCTGCCGAAAAGCGGGATACCGGCTGATCCTGGTCACGGTTCCGCCCTCCTCATCCACAGCGATCAGAAGGGAGATTTTTGCGGCGGACTGATAACCGGCAATGGTATGGCGGATGCTGTCCGGAGTTTCTCCGTCGAAATCCTGACCGAAGAGGACCAATCCGCCCAGGTGGTATTGAGAGATGTCCTGAATTGCCGCAGCACTGTTGCAGCGGGCCAGAAACAGCTGCCCCACCTTTTCCTCCAAAGTCATCTCATCGAGCAAACTTTGGACTGGGTCCTGGGGGGCCTGGGTGGCAGGCACAGTGGTTTCCTCCGCGGGGAGATGGATTTTCTCTGTAGTTTCCATCGCGGGTTCCTCCGATTTGGGAGCGGAGCATCCGGTGAGCATCAGACACAGGAGCAAGACGAGTAAACGCATATCATTTCTTCCTTCTGCCATAAATTTTTGAATCCGTCAAAGGCTTCACAGGAGACGGAAAAACGCCAGAAGCCACAGAACCAGGCAGACCTGCGCCGCCAGGATCAGGGGGATGCCGATGGTGAACTTGGGATGCCTGGTCTTGTGACGAACGGTATACATACCGATAAGGCTGCCGATGCCGCCGCCCAGGACCGCTGTCAGCATCAGGGTAGACTCCGGGATCCGCCACTGATTTTTCTTTGCCTTGTGCTTGTCCGCAAGCATAAGCAGAAAACCTGCCGCATTGATTATAAACAGATAAGCCAGGATAAGTTTGATCATGTGGATGTTCCTTTCAGGGGGGATGGTTGTGAAAAAGTTTTGGATTCCGGCAGTGATTGCGCTGCTGCTCAGCGGCTGTGGAGCGCGGGAGACCTTTGAAACCGTGGCCGACGATCTGGCACAGCCTGCCATGGCGCAGGCCGGAACGGTCACTGTGGAGCTTCCCGACGATGCGGTAACGCCGGTGCTGGAGCAGGAGGGAGAACAGGTCTATCTGTGTCAGGATTATGAGCTCATCATTCAGACTCAGGCCTCCGGAGATCTCAACGGCACCATCCGCGCAATTTGCGGATTTGACAAGGAGGATCTGACCGTAATACAGACCCAATCCGGTACGGCAGAGCGGTATGATTTTGTCTGGGCCTGCGCCGGAGAGGGCGGGGACCGATTGGGCAGGGCGGTGATTCTGGATGACGGGAATTACCACTACTGCATGTCCGTCCTGCGGGATGCGAACCCGGAGGGGAAATCTCAGATTGTGTGGGACAACGTCTTCTCTTCCTTCCGCCTGTCGGAGCCGGATACTCTGTGAAATTGTCCGCGCAATAAGCCGTCTTGCGGCTGAACAACGCCCGAAATGGCTGAGTGCCTCGGCGCTCAAGGCCTTTGGCCTGTTCCGTAGGCATTATGATAGCGGATTCTCCGAAAAAACGCAAGAAGGGAAACGGGGAAGCGGCGGCGATTTCTGATGAAAAACGCTTTCTTCTGACACAAAAGCAACCGGGATAGGCGGGGTTTAACCCTTCGATTCGCCGAATTGAAAAAAGATCCCGTGAAATCGGTGGTCCCGGTTCCATGGGATCTTTTCGTGTGGATTATTTCGGATCGCTGTACTGCGCCAGAACTTCCCGGCACAGATCCTGACACATGTCGATCACGCTTTGCGGGGAGATAATTTGGGCCTTGCTGCCAAACCCAATGACCCAGCTCAGGAAAAGGGGCGAGACCGCCACGTTGACCGTAAAGGAAAAGTGATCTTCTCCGTCCGGCAGCAGCATGGTCTCTCGTCCGAACCGGTCGATCACCACATTAATCAGGCTTTTGTGGAAACGCAGCTTTACGGCGGTGGTATCGCCGGAGTACATCTGGAAGAGCCGGTTGGCGTGCTCAATCAGGGCTTTTCCGGTCAGTTCCGGGCAGGGGGTGCGGGGCTGGTCGATGGGGGTGATGTCGCTCATCCGGTCTACCCGGTAGGAGGTGACCCCGTGACGGGAAGAGTGGGCCAGCAGATAGTAGTTCTCATTGTCCTGGCACAGGCCGTAGGGACTGGCCTGGTAGTCCCGGTCCCGGTAGTGACGCCTGCGGTCCAGGCCCCAGTCAAAATACTTAAAGGTGATCTGCTGATTCCGGGATATGGCCTCCTGGATGGCGTCTACATTGTAGTAAATGGTCTCGTTCATGCTCTTGACCCGGCCGCTGACCAGCACATCCCGGCGCATGAGGCCGGCGTCATAGACGCTGCACTGACTGCACAGTTTTTCGATCAGCTCCCGGGACTTCTTTTCCGTCAGAAAGCGGCTGGACTGCACGGCGTCGATGAGCAGCTTCAGCTCCGGCAGTTCAAAATTCCGGGAGGCAATGTAATATCCGCCTTTCTTGCCTGGAATCGATATAATGTCCACACCGTACTCCTGAAGGGCTTGAATATCCGAGTAAATCGTCTTACGGTCGCACTGAATGCTGTGCTGCCGCTCCAGCATAGACATCAGATCCAACGCTCTCACCGGATGGCTCCGGTGGGAATTTTTTTGCAGATAATCCAGGATGTAGAAGATCCTCAGCTTGGGATTGTCTGAACCTGCCACGATGATCCCTCCAAATGGTTTGGTATTGAAAAACCTGCGGGCGGGGAGTGGATGTTTCTTTTTTATTATAGCACATTCATAGCAGGCTTGCAAAGGGTCTTATTTGCATTTCTTTGCCGTATATGCTATAATGCTGCAAAAAAGGAGAGAGAAAATCGTGATTTTAGGTTGTCACTTGTCATCCACCGGCGGAAGTGCCGCCATGGTTAGGACGGCGGTTTCCATAGGCGCGAATACCTTCGCGTTCTTTACCCGCAATCCCAGGGGAAGTAAGGCGAAAAAAGAGAATCCGGAGGACGCGCGGCAGGCCGTGGAAATGCTCCGTGAGGGACATTTTGGCAAGCTGGTGGCCCACGGGGCCTATACCATGAATCTGTGCACGGCAGATCCGGAAGCCAGGTCCTTCGCGGCCCAGGTGCTGGAGGACGATCTGCGCCGCATGGAAATGCTCCCCGGAAATTTCTACAATTTTCACCCTGGAAGCCATGTGGGACAGGGAACGGAGGCCGGCATCGAATGGATTTCCCAGGCGCTGCGGAGGGCGCTGCGTCACGGATATCCCGTAACGGTGCTTTTGGAGACCATGGCGGGGAAGGGCAGCGAGATCGGCGGCCGGTTTGAGGAGCTGAAAGCCATTGTGGATGCTGTGGGCAGCGGCGAAGTGGGCGTCTGTCTGGATACCTGTCATGTCTATGACGGCGGCTACGATATTGCCGGGGATCTGGATGGGGTTCTGGCGGAATTTGACAGTGTGATCGGTCTGGACCGGCTGCGGGCCATTCATGTCAACGATTCCAAAAATCCCCTGGGCAGCCGCAAGGACCGTCATGCCTGCATCGGAGAGGGAACTTTGGGTCTGGAGACCTTCCGCGCCATTGTAAACCATCCGGCGCTCAGGGACAAGCCCATGATCCTGGAAACTCCCAACGAACTGCCCGGATACGCGCGGGAGATCGCTCTTTTGCGGGCCATGGAGGAGTGAGTTTTGCAAGGACAGCATATCATTCCTGCAAAACTTAAGGGAAACTCTGAATCAACCGTCTTGGGCTGAACACCGGAGCTTTTGCTTCTGCGCGCGGCTTAAAAATGGGAAATATATACAAGATTCCTCCGTTTTTGAACTTTCGGCTGATCCAAAATCTCCCGGCGCCAGCGCTTTCCGATTTTGTCGAGGCACCTTAAGAAAAAGTTTATTTGACATACGGAGCAAAATGTGTCATTTTATATATATTCGGGAGAGGCCGGGAACCCTTGCCCCCTGAAACCGAAAGGCCGGTGAGATATTGGAACGATTTGAACAATTTTTGGACTATTTTGTAGAGGCGCCCCAGGAGCTGACAACAGAATATATTGGCTTTTTGCGTTACTGCGTCCCTGTTTTGACCGCGCTGCTTCTGCTGCGCTGCGCGCTGCCTCTGCTCACCTTCCGGCGGGAGCCGGAGATCTGGGCCTGGCTCAATATGCCGGACGGAAATCAGATCCCGATTACCCATTGGGAGACGGTCATCGGCCGCAGCAAAGGAAGCGATGTGACCATTGAGCTGTCTACCGTGTCCCGAAACCACGCTGTTCTGACCCGTTACGACGATGGAAGCTGGACCATTACCGACGCCGGTTCCAAAGGCGGAACCTTTGTCAACGGGAAGAATGTCCAGATCTGTGCTCTGGAGCCCGGAGATCGGATCTCCATCGGCGGTGTGGAAATGCGGCTCCAGCCCATAACGGAGCGGCAGGAGGAGCGGCAGGCCCAGCTGCGTACAAAGGCTGCCAGCGGGTGGGACGGCGTAATCAATCTGATGCTGCTGACCATTTTGCAGTGCCTGATGCTGCTCGGCTTTATGCTCAAATGCCAGCGGGAGGATTTTATCAGCGTTCTGCAGGGCTTTGGCGGCATTATTCTGAGCCAGTGGACGCTTTTCATCTTCTACGCGATCATCCGAAGGAAGTCCTTTGAGCTGGAGACCATGGCGTTTTTTCTGTGTACCATGGGCATGGCAGCCATTGCCACAGTGCGCCCGGATGAGACCGTAAAACAGATGATGGCGCTGATTCTGGGTGTCGTGGTGTTTTTGGTGATCGGCTGGTTCTTGCGGGATCTGGAGCGGGCCAAGCGCTTCCGCTATCTGGCAGTGGCCGCGGGCGTGGGCTTTTTGCTGATCACCCTGGTCTTCGGTACGGAGTACTATGGGGCGAAGAACTGGCTGATTATTAACGGCATGTCCCTGCAGCCTTCGGAACTGAGCAAGGTCTGCTTCGTATTTGCCGGTACATCCACCATGGATCGGATCGTAAATAAACGGAATCTGTTTTTGTTTATTGCCTATTCCATCGTCATCTGCGCCCTGCTGGCGGTGATGAATGATTTCGGAACCGCGCTGATCTTTTTCTGCGCCTTCCTGGTCATTGCCTATCTTCGCTCGGGCAGCGTAGGCACCATCGCGCTGGCAATCACGGCGCTTGGCTTTGCCGGTGTTCTGGCACTGCAAATTGCCCCTCACGCGCTGCAGCGCTTTACCACCTGGCGGCACGTCTGGGAGGATCCGCTGTCCGGCGGCTATCAGCAGACCCGGGCCCTGATGTGCATTGCCGCCGGCGGACTGCTGGGGCTGGGGCCGGAAGGCGGACTGCTGCAATATGTTTTCGCGGCGGACTCCGACATCGTGTTCGCAACCATTTCGGAGGAGTGGGGCCTGCTGACGGCGGTGATGACTGTGGTTTGCATTCTGGTCTTCAGTTTGTTCACCATCCGGACCGTGCGGGTCGCGCGGAGCAGCTTCTACTCCATCGGCGCGTGCACGGCGGCCAGCGTGCTGCTGATCCAGACCATCCTCAATTGTCTGGGAACGGTGGATATTCTGCCGTTTACCGGCGTTACCTTTCCGTTTGTATCCAACGGCGGTACCAGCATGATCGGCGCCTGGGGGCTGCTGGCCTTTGTGAAGGCGGCGGACACCCGGCAGAACGCCAGCTTCGCGGTTCGCCTGGCCAAGAAGGGAGGCTCCAAAGATTGAATCGAATCACAAAGAGAACCTGGCTGATGGGGCTGTTTATCATGATCCTCGTGGGCGGGATGCTGTTTTTCCTGGGCGAGTATATGTTCTGCGCCTCGGACTGGGTGATCTTCTCCGGCTCGCCGCATATCTATAACGGTACCAATATCGGCTTCGGTACGGTGACAGACCGAAGCGGCGACGTCTTGCTGGATCTGACGGACGGACGGACATATTCGGACAATTCCCTCACAAGAAAGTCTACGCTTCACTGGCTGGGGGATCGGGACGGCTACATCAGCGCCTCCGCGGTTTCCAACTATGCGGGGGAAATGGCAGGCTTCGACCGGGTGAGCGGAATCTATAATGCCTCCGGCGAAGGCGGCGTTGCCACACTGACCCTTTCCGCCCAGATTCAAAACGCGGCCCTGGAGGCCATGGGGAACCGGAAGGGGACCATCGGCGTATACAATTATCAAACCGGTGAGATCCTGTGCGCCGTTTCTACCCCCACTTATGATCCGGATAACGTTCCGGACATCGCTTCGGATGAAACCGGCGCGTACAATGGCGTGTATCTGAACCGTTTCATCCAGTCGTCCTATGTTCCCGGCTCCATCTATAAGATCGTCACCACCGCGGCAGCTTTGGACTGCGTTCCGGACATCGAGCAGATGAGCTTCACCTGCAATGGCAAGCTGGAGTACGGTACCGAGGCGGTCACCTGTGAAAAGGCCCATGGTACGCAGAACCTGAAACGGGCCTTCGCCAACTCCTGCAACTGTGCCTTCGCTCAGGTGGCGGAGTTGATAGGGAAGAAGAACATGGTCCAGTACGTGGAAGCTTTTGGCGTTGCGGACAGCATCACCTTTGACGGGATCACCACAGCGGCGGGAAAGTACGATGTCTCTGAAGCGGCCCCGGTATCCTTTGCCTGGAGCTGCATCGGCCAGTACAACGATCTGGTCAATCCGGCAAGTTACATGGCTTTCATGGGGGCCATTGCCGGCGGCGGTTCCGGTGCGCGGCCGTATATCGTATCCAACGTCACCAGCGGCGGAAAAACGACCTATCAGGCGAAAACCGAAGAATCCGGGGACTTGCTCTCGGCCGAGACCGCGGCTGTGCTGCAAAGCTACATGCGCAACAATGTCCAGAGCGTCTACGGGGACTGGAATTTCCCCGGCCTGTCTGTATGCGCAAAGTCCGGAACCAGCCAGCTTGGCGGTGATCAGGCGCCCAATGCCATGTTTGCCGGCTTCGTGCAGAATGAGGAATATCCTCTGGCTTTTATTATTGTGGTGGAAAACGGCGGCTACGGCAGCCATACCTGCGTTCCGATCCTGAGTAAGGTTCTTGCCGCTTGCAAGAATGTGATGGATGGAGAATAAATTCCTTTGTGCATTGCATACAAAAATACAGCAAAAACCCGTCAGTTTCTGTGGTGTTTTTCTCGTTGACAAATGTCCTTCGCTGAGATACAATACTTCCAGATTCTGACGGGGAGGTACATGATTATGACAAGCGCCTTTGCTTCTTTTGGTCATAATTTCCACTGCTCCCGGGCAGCGGCATGTCCCTCCGCGCCAATGATTCCGGATTTGGACACTGCCGCACGGCTGGTAGTGTCCATTTGTTCTGTGTTCCTGTGCGAAAAGGGTACATAGGCGTGACCGGAATTCTGTATGTATGAAGAAGCGGTTGCGAAATGTTGCCGCTTTTTTATAGTTTTTGAAAAAGGAGAGTTTATTATGAAAAAGTTTGTCGCATTGTTATTGGCTGCCTTGATGGCCGTGTCCCTGTTTGCGGGCTGCGGCGCCTCCGGAGATGAGGGAACCACACCCCAGACCGAAGCCACCGGCAGCGCCTCCGGAGATGAGGGGACCACTCCTCAGAGCGAATCCACTGACAGCGCCAACGCCGGCAGCGAAGCCCCCGCGCTGAAAATCGGTATGACCGGCCCTCTGACCGGCTCCACTTCCGAATATGGTCTGGCCGTTCGCGGCGGTATGGAGATCGCTGTGGAAGAGATCAACGCCATGGGCGGTCTGCAGATCGAATTCCGGGCTGAAGACGACGAGGCCGACGGCTCCGATAAGGCTGTTTCCGCCTACAACACCCTGAAGGACTGGGGCATGCAGATCTTCGCCGGCGCGGTTACCACCGGTTCCTCTCTTGCCATTGCCGCCGAAACCGTCAACGACCAGATCTTCATGCTGACCCCCTCCGCTTCCGCCGCGGATGTTGCTATGACCGGTCCGAACATCTATCAGATGTGCTTCACTGACCCCAACCAGGGCGCTTCCGCTGCCGAGCTGATGGCTCAGGAATGGCCTGAGGCTGTGATCGGCGTCATCTATGACTCCTCCGACGCTTACTCCTCCGGTATTGCCGACGGCTTCCTGTCCAAGGCGGAAGAGCTGGGCCTGAATGTGGCTGTGGACGACGCGGCCTTTACCGCTGATAACAAGGCGGACCTGTCTACCCAGGTTACCCAGTGCAAGGATGCCGGCTGCGACATGGTCTTCCTGCCCTTCTACTACACCGAGGCTGCCCAGGTCCTTACTTATGCCGACACCATCGGCTACCAGCCCACCTTCTTCGGCTGCGACGGCATGGACGGCATCCTGAATGTGGAAGGCTTTGACACCTCCCTGGCTGAGGGCCTGGTGTTGATGACCCCCTTCGACGCCAATGCCACCGACGAGGCCACGGTTTCTTTCGTGACCAAGTTCAAGGAAAACAACGACGGCAAGATCCCCAACCAGTTTGCCGCTGACGGCTATGACGTCATCTACGCTCTGTACGACGCCTGCGTTGCCGCTGGTATCGACGGGAACACCCCCGCTGAGGAAGCTTGCCAGCTGCTGCAGGAGCAGTTCGCCACCCTCACCATTGACGGTTTGACCGGCAAGGGCATGACCTGGGATGAAAACGGTATGATCGCCAAGGATCCCGCGGCCGTGGTGGTTACCGACGGTGTTTACGTCCCTCTGGGCTGAGTTGGATAATGGGATGGGGAGGGAAGCCTCCCCATCCTCCTGCGTCTTCGGCAGTCGATGAGAGCGGCACGCAAGCTCCGCCATTGCCGCCGTCATAGGCTGTCGAAATCTATACAGAAGAGAGGTAGCGTATGCAAGTTCTGCAATATCTCATTAACGGTATCAGTATCGGCGCTGTTTATGCCATCATTGCCCTGGGCTATACCATGGTGTACGGCATTGCCAAAATGCTCAACTTTGCCCACGGCGACGTGATTATGGTCGGTGCGTACATTTCGTTTTGCGTGACCAATTACCTGGGACTTCCTGCCATCGTATCCGTCATTGCCGCGATGGGCGTATGTACCATTCTTGGCATTATCATTGAAAAGCTGGCGTATAAGCCTCTGCGGGGAACTTCCTCACTGGCGGTTCTGATCACAGCCATCGGCGTCAGCTACTTCCTGCAGAATGCCGCCCAGCTCATCTGGTCCAGCAGCCCCAAAAACTTCACCAGCATCGTCACCATGGACCCCATTGCCCTGTTCGACGGAAGGCTGATTATCACCGGGGAAGTGCTGGTAACCGTGCTGATCTCCGCGCTGGTCATGGTCGGTCTGACATTGTTCACCGGTAAGACCAAAACCGGCAAGGCTATGCGGGCGGTTTCGGAAGATCGGGACGCCGCCCAGCTCATGGGTATCAATGTCAACCAGACCATCTCCACCACCTTTGCCATTGGCTCCGCGCTGGCCGCGATTGCCGGTGTGCTGCTGTGCTCCACGGTTCCCACCCTTATGCCCACCACCGGCTCCATGCCTGGCATCCGGGCCTTTACTGCCGCTGTCCTGGGCGGTATCGGCTCGATTCCCGGGGCTATGCTGGGCGGTATCTTGCTTGGCATCATCGAAACGCTGTCGAAGGCGTATCTGTCCACCCAGTTCTCGGATGCCATTGTGTTCTCGGTGCTGATCATTATCCTGCTGGTCAAGCCCGCCGGTCTGCTCGGCAAGCAGGTCCAGGAGAAGGTGTGAGGTGTCGTTATGAAACAATTGCTGAAAAATAAAAACAGCCGCACCAATATGATTACATATTTGGTCGTCATTGTGGCTTACCTGATTATGCAGACCCTGAACTCCATGGACATGCTGGGCAGCTCCGTGCGCGGCTATCTGGTGCCTCTGTGTGTCTATATTTCCCTGGCGGTGTCATTGAACCTGCTGGTGGGCATCTGCGGAGAACTGAGCCTTGGCCATGCCGGATTTATGGGCATCGGCGCCTTCTCCGGCATTGTGATCGCTTCTTTGCTCAAGGGCACCGTGCAGAGCGATACCCTTCGGCTGATCGCCGCGATGATCGCCGGCGGCGCGATGGCAGGCGTTATGGGCTTTCTGATCGGAATCCCGGTTCTTCGGCTTCGGGGCGACTATCTGGCCATCGTCACCTTGGCCTTTGGCGAGATTATGAAGAACATCGTCGGCAACACCTATGTAGGTGTGGATGATACGGGCTTCCATTTCGCCATTTCCCCCACGAAGATGCGGCTGGGGGAAGGGGGAAAGTATTTTATCAACGGACCTCTGGGCGCCACCGGCGTGGAGAAGCTTGCCAACTTCACCATGGGGTTCCTGCTGGTCATGGTGACACTCTTTGTTGTGCTCAACCTGATCAACTCGAAGGAAGGCCGCGCGATCCGGGCCGTCCGGGATAACCGGATCGCGGCCGAATCCGTGGGCATCAATGTAACCGCGTTCCGGATGAAGGCCTTTGTGGTTTCCGCGTTCCTTGCCGGTATGGCCGGCGCTCTGTTCGGCCTGAACTATTCTGCCATCACCGCCACGAAATTTAATTTCAACACCTCCATCAACATCCTCGTGTTTGTGGTGCTCGGCGGTATGGGCAATATTCTGGGCTCTGTAATTTCCGCGACAGTACTGTATATCCTGCCTGAGGCCATGCGCGGCCTGGAAGACTTCCGGATGATCCTGTATGCGGTGGTGCTGATCCTGGTTATGCTGTTTACCTGGTCTCCCAAATTCAAGGAAGCAACGGCGGTGTTCACAGGTAAGATCAAGGGCATTTTTAGGCCCGGAAAGGAGGCGGGGAACAATGAATGAGTATTCCAAAAAAATGCTGAAGGTCCCCACCTACACACTTTTGCGCGAGCAGGACATGGATAAGCTGCCTGTCCTGGATGTGCGGAACCTGGGAATCGACTTTGGCGGTTTGACGGCTGTGGACAGCTTTAACATCACCATAGGCCCAACGGAAATCTCCGGACTGATCGGCCCCAACGGTGCGGGCAAAACCACCATTTTTAACCTGCTCACCTCGGTTTATCAGCCTACCCGCGGCAGCATCCTGATCAACGGCATTGACACCAAGGGTATGACCACCCACAAGGTGACAAAGCTGGGAATTGCCCGGACTTTCCAGAATATCCGCTTGTTTACGGATATGACGGCTCTGGACAATGTAAAGGTGGGGCTTCATAACGAGATTAAGTGTCCCTTTGTTTGCTCGCTGTTCCATGTGCCGCCCTATCAGAAGGCGGAGAAACGGGCCACCGAGAAGGCCATGGAGCTTCTGGACTTTATGGGGCTTGCGGATATTGCGGATCAGAAGGCGGGAAGTCTGCCTTACGGCGTCCAGAGACGTCTGGAGATTGTCCGCGCCCTGGCCACCAATCCCTCGATCGTTTTGCTGGATGAACCGGCTGCCGGTATGAACCCCAGCGAGACTACGGAACTGATGCACCAGATCCGCCGAATCCGGGATACGTTCCATATCGCGATCTTCCTGATCGAGCATGATATGAATCTTGTGATGAACGTGTGCGAGGCCATTGCCGTGGTGAACTACGGACGTATCATTGCCAAGGGTACGCCGGATGAGATCCGGCAGGATCCGGCCGTTATCGAGGCATATCTGGGACGAGAGGAGGGAAAGGCCGAATGCTGAAAATTGATGACATTCATGTCTATTACGGCGCGATCCATGCCATCAAGGGCGTTTCCTTCGAGGTCAACGACGGAGAGATTGTGGCCCTGATCGGAGCAAACGGCGCCGGAAAGAGCACCATTCTGAAGACCATTTCCGGCCTCATGCATCCCAGAAGCGGCTCTATCAATTTCTGCGGCCAGGACATCAGCCACACGGACGCGTATAAACTTCTGCGTACCGGCCTGGCCCATGTTCCGGAGGGGCGCCGGATCTTCCTGCAGATGACGGTGCAGGAGAATCTGGAAATGGGCGCCTACATCAATAAGGAAGTCTCCCAGGAAGACCTGGACCGGATCTTCACCTATTTCCCCCGGCTCAAGGAGCGGCGGAAACAGATCGCGGGTACCCTCTCCGGCGGCGAGCAGCAGATGCTTGCCATGTCCCGGGCGCTGATGAGCCACCCCAAACTGATGATGCTGGACGAACCTTCCATGGGCCTCGCGCCCATCCTGGTCGATCAGATCTTTGACATCATCCGGGAACTTCACAAGGCGGGTACTACCATTTTGCTGGTGGAACAGAACGCGCGCAAAGCCCTTCAGGTCGCGGACCGTGCCTATGTTCTGGAGACAGGCGTCATTACGCTGAACGGCACCGGTGAGGAGCTTGCCAATTCCGATGACGTTAAGAAAGCTTATCTGGGCGGGTAAAACAGGGGAACCTCGGAATCAATCGCCTTCTTTCATCCGAATTGATGAAAGATTTTAAAAGAGAATCCGTATAAATTGGATCATATCGCAAGCACCTCCTGCATACGTTTTGCAGGGGGTGTTTTTTATGTGTCGAAAAAATCACCTGCGGGGATGCTGTATTCTTTGGTTCGGATTCGGGCTGATCGTCGGTCACTGCCTGGAGAGCTGGTTTCTTTGCTGCTGCGGCGGCCTTGTGCTCATCGTCCTGGGCATCACAGTAATGCGGCGCAGATAGGGTATATTTCATACGGGATCGGAATAGGCTTTATCGATCATGTGGGATAAGGAGTGAGCCGAAATTGGAACACAGTTTTGAAAGATCTCTTGCCTCCTGCCTGGACGTGGCCATGCAGGAGACTCAGAACAGCGAGCAGACCCAGGAACTGAAGCTTCCGGAGGGAATGCCGGATGTGGGCAGCATTCTTTCGGTCTGGGGCCAGGTGGTTCTGCGGGGGAAGGAGTGGCGTGGGGACTGCGTCGCCATTTCCGGAGGGATTATGGTCTGGCTGTTGTATCTTCCGGAAAACGGAGCCGGACCGGAGTGCCTGGACAGTTGGATTCCATTTCAGATGAAGTGGGATCTGCCTGAGGATACGCCGGAGGGAGAAATCCGGGTCCAGTGTCTGCTTCGTTCGGCCGATGCCCGTTCCGTGTCCGCAAGGAAGATCATGGTCCGGACCGGGATCAGCGCCATGGCCACGGCTTTTGTTCCCAGGGATATAGAGATTGCGGCCCCGGAAAAAGCGCCGCAGGGCGCGGAGCTGCTTCGCAGCACCTATCCGCTTCGGTTATGGAAGGAGGCCGGAGAGAAAACGTTCGTGCAGGATGGAGAGCCCAGTCTTCCGGATTCCGTGCCGCGTCCGGAAAAGCTGATCAGCTACCGTGTTGAACCGAGACTGACGGATCAGAAAGTGCTGGCGGACAAGGTGGTCTTTCGGGGCAATACCAATCTGCACGTGCTTTATCGCGGGGAAGACGGACAACTTTACAGCTGGGAATTTGAACTGCCGTTTTCCCAGTACGCTCCGCTGAAAGGGGAGTACAGCGCGGAAGCCGCGGCGGATTTCCAGTTTTGTTCCACCAGTGTGGAGCTGGAGTTGGATGAGCATGGATCCATGCGGTTCCGTTGTGGCATGACTGCCCAGTATTTGATCCAGGATAAATATCTTCTTGCTCTGGTGGAGGACGCGTACAGTCCCGGACGGGAGCTGAAAATGAGCAGAGAATTTCTGTGCGTACCCGTTGTGTTGGAAACCAGAAAGGACAGCGTCTATACAGAGACAACGGTTCCCGGGGATGTCAACCTGATTTCGGAAGTATGGGCATTTACTGAATTCCCGAGGATCACACGGCGGGAGGATTTGACGGAAATATCCGTGTCCGGAACCGTACAGTTCCTTGGCTACGGTTCGGACGGCGCGCTGCATTCCGCGGCGTCCCACTGGGATGGAACGCAGAGCCTGAAGGCAGATCCGGAAAGCCGCCTGGCAGCCATTCCCATGCAGGTTCAGGCACAAGCTATGGCAGGAAACGGTTCGGTACATGTGAAGGTGGAAGCACCATCCAATATGACGGTGTTCACCAATCAGCAGTTCCCCATGGTGACAGGCGTCGAAATCGGAGATCCTATCAAGGCCGCCGCCAACCGTCCGTCCGTTATTTTGTGCAGGGCAGGGGACAAGCGGCTTTGGGACCTGGCAAAGGAGGCCGGAAGCACGGTATCCGCCATTCAGAGCATCAATAATCTCAAGGAGGAACCGGCCCCAAATCAATTGCTGCTGATCCCGGTGCCATAAATTATCGAACAGGAGAATTGCCGCCGTCCCGGGGGAGAACCGGGGCGGCGGCTGACAGACTGTCGCAAGAAGGGAGAAGGTCTGCCACAGACAGATTAGCCCAAGCCAATGGCAAAAGGCAAGGGAACCCGGTCGAAACGGTTGGGGATTTCTGACGCCAACCGCGGGCCTTGGGCAGTTCAGGAACCCCCGATCTTCATTGGCAAAAAAAATACTGGAAATCGCGCCGAATGTATGATATTATAAAGCGTAAGGCATTTTATGAAAAGGGGAGGGACAGACATGGACCTGAACTGGATGCAAAGCATATTGTACGGACTGGTTTCCGGACTGACGGATATCCTGCCTGTCTCCGCGCGGGCGCACCAGGCGCTGTTGGAAAAATTCTTCGGAATCAGCGGCAATGAAGGGTGGATGGATCTGATCATTCACCTGGCGATCCTCGGCGCCCTTTACTTCAGCAGTCAAAGCCAGATCATACGGTTTTCCAGAGCAAGAGCTCTGGCTCGGGTTCCGAAGCGCAGAAGAAAGCGCCCGCTGGATGTTCGCACGCTGATGGACATGAGCATGCTGAAAACCATGCTCGTTCCCGCGTTCCTGGGGTTGGTATGCTATCAGTTCACCCGGGACATGGCGAGCAATCTTATGTTGGTGTCGGTGTGCCTTTTTATTAACGGCATCATTCTGTACATACCGCAGTTTTTTCCGACGGCGAACCGGGATTCCCGTACCCTGAGCCGGCTGGAGGGACTGCTGATGGGGCTGGGCGGGGCGGCTTCAATTTTTCCGGGCATATCCGCCATCGGCGCGGCTGTCTCCCTTGGCAGTATATGCGGTGTAGAGCGTGGATACGCTTTGAACATGGCGCTGCTTTTGCAGATGATCCTGGAAGCCGGCTTTCTGGTTTATGATGTGATCGGACTTTTCGCCGGCGGAGCGGGTATGTTGTCGTTTTCCATTTTTCTGCGCATGATCCTTACCGGTGCCGTGGCCTTTTCGGCCAGTTTGCTGGCGATCCGGCTGATGCGATACCTGGCGTCCAATCACAGCTTCTCACTGTTTGGACTTTATTGCATGGGATTGTCGCTGTTTACTTTTATTTTAAATCTTATGGCATAAGGAGGAGAGATCATGGCGGAAAAGAAAAATGCCAGCCGGGCAGAAAAGAAAGTCTCGGATGCCAAAACAAAATCCTCTGCTGCCGGATCCAACGGAAAAGCCGCGTCCAGGAAAGCCGAGAAAAAACCGGCTTCGCCGCCTAAAAAGCAGCCGAAGGTAAAGACGGAATACGACAAAACCGTTTCCGGCCATTTCATCGCGGCTGTTTTCAGCTTGGGATTCTTTATCCTGTTCACCATCATCGCCATCAATCCGGAAGGCGCTCTGCTGAAGGTGATTAAAGCAATTGTTCTCGGGCTCATCGGACAGGGTGGATTCTACTTTTCCATTCCCGCGCTGCTGTACTTGTTTGTGCTGCAGACCTTCTCCAGGAAAAACGCGGCGAATATGCGCAGCGTCTGCACCATTTGCTTTGCCTTTTTGTGCGGTGTGATTTATCACCTTGTGGTTCAGACCCAGGGAATGGCCACCGGTTTTGCCATTATTTCCGACCTCTATCAGGGCGGAATCGCCGGAAATACCGGCGGCGTGCTCTGCGGCGGTGTAGGCGTTCTTTTGAGCTGGGCCTGTGGACGGCCGCTTTCCTTTATTCTGACCGGACTCGGCGCCGTCCTGTCTTTGCTGGGAGCCATGCAGATCACCATTCCCAGCATTATTCGTGCCATTGCCAACCGTCCCCGTGACGATTGGGAAGAGGAGGAGGATGACTACATTGAGCCCGCGGCCATTGTAGTCAATCACATTGCCAATAAACAAATCCAGCACAAACGGCAGGCCCGGGAGCGGGCCTTGCAGCCGTCACCGGTGAGTGAGGCGGAAGGTCAGATTCCTCCCCCTGCCAAGATGTCCAGCCCACAGGCCGAACGGGAGCGGGTCCCAGTGAAACCGTCCTCCCCGGCAGAGCCGGCAATGGTTCCCGCTGATCCGGTCAAACACGCGCCGGGAAAGGGAGCGGCTTTTATGGACCGCATTGACCGGGAGATCAGCGCGCCCCTGGCAGGTACGTCGGAATATGTCCGGGAGGATATCCCGTCTGTATTTGATGATCCGGTACCGGAGGAGAGTCCATCTCCGTCCCGAATGCCGGAACTGAAATTGGACCGGTCCGAGCCTTCCCAGAAGAAGGCGGAACCTCAGGCAAAACCTCCGGTCAAGGCAGCGAAAGAGCCCAAATCCGGGAAGGCCTCCGCCAAGGACCCTTCGGAATCCGCGCGTCAGGTGGCCTCTGAGATTGCCAGATCCCAGCCTGCGCAGCAGGCGGAGTACTGCTTCCCGCCCATTGATCTGCTGAACCGGCCCTTGCGGGGCGGCATGGACGGGACCGAGGAAATGCGTGAGAATTCCCGACGGCTGAATGACACCCTGGCCAGCTTCAACATCGACGCCCACATCATCAACGTGACCAGAGGTCCCAGCGTCACCCGCTATGAGGTGGAATTGGATAAAGGCGTCCGTCTGAACAAGGTCACAGGCTGTGCCGACGATATCGCCTTGAGCCTGGGTGCTTCCGGCGTCCGCATTGCCGCGGTACCCGGAAAGATCTCCGTAGTCGGCATCGAGGTTCCCAACCGGACCGTCACCACCGTTTCTCTGCGGGAGGTCATTGATTCGGCAGAGTTTTCCAAAGCCAAATCCAAAACCTCCATTGCCCTGGGCAAAAGCATTGACGGCAATTGCGTGGTGGGCAACATCGCGAAGATGCCGCACCTGCTGATTGCTGGCACTACCGGCTCCGGTAAGTCCGTATGCATGAACTCCATCATCATCAGCCTGCTGTACAAAGCTGGCCCCGAGGATGTGAAACTGATTATGGTGGACCCGAAGATGGTGGAATTGGGAATTTATAACGGGATTCCCCATCTGCTGATCCCTGTTGTTACGGACCCGAAGAAGGCCGCGGGATCGCTGCAGTGGGCGGTGACGGAAATGCTGCGCCGTTATAAAATGATGTCGGATATGGGCGTCCGGGATCTGGAATCCTACAACGGCATTGTGGCGGCGGAGGACCCCGGCCAGAAGCTGCCGTCGGTTGTGATCATCATTGACGAGCTGGCGGACTTGATGATGGTCGCTGCCAAGGAAGTGGAGGACTCTATCTGCCGGATCGCTCAGATGGGACGCGCCGCGGGAATGCACCTGATCATTGCCACCCAGCGGCCCTCAGCCAATGTGATCACCGGTTTGATGAAGGCCAACATTCCCTCCAGAATCGCGTTTTCCGTGGCCTCCGCTATGGAATCCCGGATCATTCTGGACACCATGGGCGCGGAAAAACTGGTGGGCAAGGGCGACATGCTTTACGCGCCCATCGGCTGCGGAAAACCCCTGCGGGTCCAGGGCTGCTTTGTTACCGACACGGAAGTAGAAGCCGTGGCGGAATATGTGAAAGAAAACTATTCTGCCGACTACAACCAGCAGGTTCTTGAGGAGATCGAAAAGAAGGCCCAGCAGACGGGGAAGAAGCCTGCCAGCGTGTCTGATCCAGATCCGGAGGATGAGGATCTGGAAGGCGATGAGATGCTCCCGGCCGCCGTGGATGTGATCCTGGAGACAGGACAGGCCTCCGTTTCCATGCTTCAGAGGCGGCTGAAGCTCGGCTACGCCCGTGCGGCCCGGATTGTGGATGAGATGGAGGAAAAGGGCATCGTGGGTCCCTTCCAGGGCTCCAAGCCCCGCGCCATACTGATCACCAAAGAGCAGTGGCAGGCCAGGAAAGGCGAGCAGACCCACCAAATGGAATTCGAGGACCTGGATTACGGCATCCCGGATGAATTGGAATAAGCACAAACAGAGCCTTACCGAGTCGGTAGGGCTCTGTTTGTGTTAAGGCGAGGTTATCCCTTCACACCGCCGGAGGTCAGTCCCGCCACCAGATGCTTTTCAATGCACAGGAACAGGATGATGACGGGGATGGTGGCGTAGATGGAGGTCGCGAACAGATACTGCCACTGGATCATGTTGAACCCGTAGAACACATTGATACCCACGGTGATGGGCTTCAGCGCGTCGGTGGAGATCAGGGTCAGCGCGATGGTATATTCGTTCCAGGAGTTGATGAACACAAAGATCAGGGTGGTAATGATACCCGGGGCTGCCATGGGCAGCAGGATCCGGATCAGGGCCTGAACGGTGCCGCAGCCGTCGATCTTGGCTGCCTGCTCCATTTCCGAGGAAATAGAGGTAAACGTGCCTCTCAGAAGCCAGATGGCGAAGGCCTGGTTAAAGGCCGCGTTCAGCAGAATCAGGCCAAGCAGGCTGTCTTTCAATCCGATGGCGCTCATCATCCGGCTGATGCCTACCAGCAGCACAACAGGTGAGAACATCTGACTCATGATCACCGCGCCCATGAAGAAGCCCTTGCCCTTGAAACGCATGCGGGACAGGGCATAGGCGGCGGGGATGCCGCACAGAATGGCCAGGATGGTCGCGCCGCCGGCAACGATGATGGAGTTGAGCATGTACTTGAGAATGGGCGCCTGCGTCCAAACATCGATCAGATTGTTCAGCTTCCACTCCTTTGGCAGAATACCCGCGGTTGTGGAATACATTTCTTCGTTGCTCTTGACCGCGGTGGTAAACATGACAAAATAGGGATAGAGAATGACGACACAGACCGCGAAGACAAACAGGTACAGGAAAATACGCTTCCAGGGATTTTTGCTTCTCGTATTCATGGCTCAGTCCTCCCGTTCCGCCCGAAGGGTCATAATCATGTAAATACTGGCGCAGACAGCCAGGATCACGAAACCGATCACGGACACCGCGGCGGCTTCACCAAATTTGCCGTTGCTGAAGGAGAGGTCATACAGATAGGTGACAAGGGTATGGGTCTGATCGGCGGGATCGCCTTTGGAAATGGTCCAGACGATGGGGAAGGAGTTGAATACATAGATGATATTCAAAACCGTAGACACCGTCAGACTGGGCATGACCAGAGGAAGGGTGACCTTGAACAGCTTCTGGAAGAAGTTGGCGCCGTCCATATCGCATGCCTCATACAAGGAGGTATCGATGCTCTGCAGGCCGGAGAGCACACAGAAGGTGACAAAGGGGATGGTGACAAAAATGCCAATGAAGCATTCCCATGCGAAGAAGGCGCCGGGAGTGGCCGTCCAGTTGACATACTTGTCAATGATGCCCAGATTGTACAGCAGCGCGTTCAAGGCGCCGTAGTCGGCGTTGATAATGTACTTCCAGACCACAGACTGGATGATCAGGGCGGTGGCCCAGGGGAAGACAATGAGGGCGCGGACGAACTTTCTGCCTTTGAACTCCACATTCAAAACCAGGGCCAGAATAAAGCCGAACACCGTCGATACGCCGACCACCACAACGGTCCAGATCAGGGTGTTTTGCAGGGTGTTCCAGAAGGTCTGCTCTTTCAGAATGGAAGCATAGTTGGCAAGGCCGTTAAATTCCTTGTAAACGCCGACTTTGGTGATCTCCGTGACAGACGCGCGGAAGACGTTGACAATGGGGATCATGATCATGCAGCACATCAAGATGATGCTGGGCAGAAGCCAGATATACGGCTCTACCTTGCGCATGGTTTGCAGCGTCTGGGAATTTGCGCCGTTCTTTTGACTCTGTATTTTTGCGCTTTTATTCATGGATGCGCCTCCTCGGAATAGAAGGAGGGACCGGACAGATGATCCGGCCCCTCTGGATTATGTTCTAAAATGAACGTGATTCGGGGGCAGTGTCAACGAAATCAACCGCTGACCTGAGCCTGCAGAGCGTCCAGAGCCTCCTGGGCTGTGGTAAGACCCTGGCAGACTTTCTGCTCAACGTCGATGACACCGTTGCGGACATCCATCCATTCGGCCTTCTGCATGGGATAGAAGGAGCAGGTGGGCAGAGTCGCGCAGAATGTGGCAAAGTATTCGCTGGAACCGGTGGCGCCGGAGTCGCCGCCGACCGTGTACTTCTCAGCGTTCTTAGACAGGTTCTCGGAAGCGTCCTCGGTAGCGGGCAGGAAGCCTTCGTAAACCATGTAGCCGGAGTAGGTCTCGCACTCATAGAAAGCGTCGTAGAACTTGGTGATGGCTTCGGTTCTGGCGGGATCGGCTTCCTCGGCCTTGGGATCCTTAAAGGTCATCAGCTGGTCACAGACGCCCAGGCCAATGCCCAGACCGGGGATATTCACGGCTTCGTACTGAACGGTGGAGTCGGCGGAAATCATGTTCATGGGGCCGATCATCATGGCCAGGGTGCCGGCGGAGAAGGCGTCCTGCAGGGGGTAACGGGTATCGGTGTAGGGAGCGGAGTTGCAATAGCCCTTGTCGATCAGGGTCTTGATGAACTCAACGGCTTCCACATTTTCAGCGGAGTTCAGAGCCCAGTTGCCTTCCTCATCCACGAAGCCGCCGCCGAAGTTCCAGGTGTAGTAAGAGAACGCGGCCTGGCCTTCGTCAGTGGAGATATCCAGGCCCCAGGGGATAATGGAGTCGCCGTAAGTGGTCTTGATGGCCTCACAGGCAGTAAGCACTTCGTCCCAGGTAGTGGGCGCGGCGGCAATACCGGCACCTTCCAGCAGCTCGGTGTTGACAAACAGCGCGCGGCAGGAAGCCAGAATGGGAAGCGCCCAGACGGTGCCGTCCATCTCATTGGATTCCCAGAAGCTGTCGATGAAGTTTTCCTTGGTCGCCTCGGAAACATACTCCTCGGCGGGCATCAGCAAATCGCTGGCAACATAATCCGCAAAGCCGGAGATGTTCAGAATATCGGGCTGCTCATTGTTGGAGATCCGGGTGGTAACGACGGAATAGATGTCGTTCCAGGAAACGATCTCGACGTTCAGATCAATATCGGTGTTGGCAGCCTCGAAGTCCTTTTCAAACTCGGTCCACCAGGCCTGGGTGTAGTTGCCGTACTGGGAGATGATGACGTCAAGGGTGACCTTGCCACCGGTCTCACCGCCGCCGCAGGCGGCCAGAGACAGAACCATCGCCAGAATCAGCAGAACAGAGACGATCTTTTTCATTGCGCATTTCCTCCTGTATCCATTGGAATATGTATGCCGTCACGGCCTGATTGCCGCGAAAGCCAAAAATGAAACCTCCGGACTTTGTGACAACTTTGTCATTTTTGATTTGTCCGGGGGTTGATTTAAGTATACAGCATATTTCGGAGAAGTCAATTAAAAAATGTCATTTTTGGGCTCAAACTTATGCGCAATGAACAATTTCAGACAAACATACAAATTAAAAATGGAAAAATTGTGCATATCTCTGATAAAAATTATCCCTCTTTTCGATATGAAAATGTATTGCAAACTCAGTTTGTCTGTGCTATACTGGAAGAAAAATATGGAAGACTTTCTGTTCTTTTATATAATTCAACTTTTAGTTTACATTTATTTCACCGACTGACATCCCAATTACATATCTTATAAATAAGGAGCGACAAACATGGGGCAGATTTCTATTCCGCAAAACGCGCAGATTCTCAATGAGGTATTGGCGGCTTATGCCTTACCGGATACCCTTCTTGGCGCCGTGCGCTATGGTCAGGGCCACATCAACGACACCTACTGCGTATTGTGCCAGCCGCAGGAGGGGGATTGCGTCCGTTTCATTCTCCAGGGCTTGAGCAGCGCCGCCTTCCCGAATCCGGACAAACTGATGGAAAACTTCGTGGGCATCACCGGATACATCCGGGAGCAGGTTCTTGCGGCCGGCGGCGATCCCAGCCGGGAGACCCTGAGCCTGGTAAAGACAAGGGACGGTCGGGACTATTACATCGATTCCCAGGGGAAGTACTGGCGGCTGATGCCGTTCATAGAACATACAGACTGCTTCCAGTCTGCCACACCCCAGCTGTTCGAGGCCTCTGCCCGGGCCTTCGGCCGGTTCCAGTATATGCTCCGGGGCTATCCGGCCCATACGCTCCATGAGACCATTCCCCATTTTCACGATACCGAGGATCGGTTCGCGAAATTCCAGGCGGCACTGGCAGCGGACAAGCTGGATCGGGCAAAGGATGTGCAGGACGAGATCCGATTTGTGCTGAACCGCCAGGCGGATTGCTCTGTGGCCATGGAGGCTCTGCGGAGTGGGAAACTGCCCCTTCGGGTGACCCACAACGACACCAAACTCAACAATATCCTCATTGACCGGAAAACCGGAGAGGGGATTTGCGTCATCGACCTGGATACCACTATGCCCGGTCTCAGCATCAACGATTTCGGTGATTCCATCCGTTTTGGCGCGAACCACTCCCGGGAAGACGAGAAAGACCTGTCCAAAGTCAACTTTGACATTTCTCTCTATGAAGCGTACACCAGAGGATTCCTGGAAGGCGCCCAGGGCAGTCTGACGCCTGCTGAGCTGGAATACCTGCCCTGGGGAGCCCGGTTGATGACCCTGGAATGCGGCATCCGGTTCCTTACCGATTACCTGGACGGCGATCACTATTTCCACACCCAGTACGCAGGTCAGAACCTGGACCGGGCCAGGACTCAGTTCAAGTTGGTGCGGGATATGGAGGAGCAGTTTGAAGAAATGGCCGCCGTGGTCTGCAAATATATGTGATCCGTTTGGCATTTCAAAAAGGGGCGGCTTTGGCCGCCCCTTTCTTAGGTTGTTCCGTACACATTAAAAAATAGAAGTTTTTTCAGAATATGCGCGCCACTCAAAGGGCATGCAGAGCAATGGCCTGGTCCAGGATGGCGTTTGCCGCGGCCTCCTTGGACTGCAGCGGCAGCTGAAGAAGGTTTTCCCGGGTAATGATGGTGATCACGTTGGTATCCACGCCAAATCCGGCTCCGGCCTGCTTCAGGTTATTGGCACAGATCATGTCCAGGTTTTTCTTCAGAAGCTTGTCCCGGCTGTTTGCGAGCATATTCTGGGTCTCCATGGAAAAGCCGCACAGGATCTGTCCCGGCCGCTTGTGCTGCCCCAGGTAGGCCAGAATATCCTGGGTCCGCTTCAGAGGGATGGCAAGCTCGCCGTCTCTCTTTTTTACTTTTTCGTTGCTGTACTGGGCGGGGGTATAGTCCGCCACGGCGGCGGCTTTGAAGATCAGGTCCGCCTCCTGGGCATGGGTGGTCACGGCGTCAAACATGTCCTGGGCGGTGACCACAGGCACAAGGTTCACAAACGGGGGCGGCGTGACCGATGTGGGGCCGGAGATCACCGTGACCTCCGCGCCCCGGAGCATTGCCATTTTTCCGATGGCGTAACCCATCTTGCCGGTAGAATGGTTGGTCAGATACCGGACCGGGTCCAGCGGCTCCTGGGTGGGTCCCGCGGTGACAAGAACCCTTTTCCCCGCCAGATCGTGAGGCAGGGCCAAATGGCGCAGGATATGCTGCATCAGCGCCTCCGGCTCCGGGAGCTTTCCCTTGCCCACCGCGCCGCAGGCCAGCCGGCCGGAAGCGGGTTCAATCACTTCCCATCCGTATTTTTTCAGAAGGCCAAGATTGTCCTGGGTCACGGAATTTTCGTACATGTTGGTATTCATAGACGGGCAGATGAGCTTCGGACAGCGGCAGGCCAGGGCGGTGGTTGTCAGCATGTCGTCAGCCAACCCATGGGCCAGCTTGGCGCAAACATTGGCGGTGGCCGGGGCGACGATCACCAGATCGGTACGGTCGGCCAGGGCGATGTGCTCCACCTGATGCGTGAAGTTTCGATCAAAGGTATCCACCATGACACGGCGGCAGGTAAGCTGCTCAAAGGTCAGAGGGGTGATAAACTGAGTCGCGTTCCGCGTCATAACCACCTCTACGGCGGCATGCTGCTTTTGCAGGGCCGAGGCCAGGGCCGCCGCTTTGTACGCGGCAATGCCGCCGGTCACCCCCAAAAGGATGGTTTTTCCTTTCAGCATAGCGTTCCTCCTGTGTATTTTTTGTTTGTGTTATTATACTCTTTTTGGTGAAGCCTGTAAAGCGGGATTTCCAACGGCCCGGCAAACCTGTGAAAGAAAATTACTTGTAATTTATGAGTGATACTGGTATAATACCCTCTGGAACTGAGAGGTTCCAAATATGCGCTGTATCCTTCGATATGAGGAACGGCAGCAGGAGGTAAACTTAACATGAAGAAAACCAATGGAAACACCCGGAATATGGCAATCCTTGCCATGCTCTGCGGTGTGCTTTTGGTCATGGGCCTGACGGGGATCGGATTTATCCCCCTGCCGGTGATCAAGGCAACCACCATGCACATCCCTGTGATCCTGGGAGCGATTTTGCTGGGTCCGGGCGCGGGAGCCGTTTTGGGCGGCGTTTTTGGACTGTGCTCCGTATGGGTCAACACCACGTATCCGGGACTGCTGTCCTTTGCCTTTTCTCCGTTTATGTCCACGGAGGGGCTGGTCGGCTGCCTGAAGAGTCTGTGGATCGGCCTTGGGTGCCGGATTCTCTTCGGATTCCTTGCCGGATGGATTTGGCGGCTGGTGAAAAAATTCTGTCATCGGGACTATGCCGCATTGCCCATTACGGCGGTGCTGTCCACCCTATGCCATACCGCTCTGGTAATGGGAAGTATCTATATTCTTTTGGCGCAGCAGTATGCCGAAGCGAAAAATGTCGCGCTGACGGCGGTTTTTGGCCTGGTTATGGGTACTGTCACCGCCTCCGGCATTCCGGAGGCCATTCTGGCCGCGATCCTGGTGACGGTCATCGGCAAAGCACTGCTTCGGCTGATGGAACGGATGAACTTACGATAAGGAGAATGACTATGCTGCTTGCCATCGACATCGGAAATACCAACCTTGTGATCGGCTGCTTTCAGGACGATCAGCTTTTATTCAAAGCGCGGATCGCCACCGACCGCGCCAGGACCTCTGATCAATACGGTGTGGAGATCAAGAATATGCTCGAGGCCTACGGCTTCCGGATCTCCCAGATCGACGACTGCATCATTTCTTCTGTGGTCCCGCCGGTGTTCAACTCGGTTCGGACCGGCGTTATCAAAATCATCGGAAAGCAGCCTATGGTGGTGGGGCCAGGTCTGAAAACCGGGCTGAACATTCAGATGGATGTGCCGTCCCAAGTGGGCAGCGACCGGATTGTGATCGCCGTGGCGGCCCTGGCTGAATACACGGCGCCGATGATCCTGATGGATCTGGGAACCGCCACGACCATTGAGGTTGTGGAGCCGGAAAACCGGTATATGGGAGGCGTGATCCTTCCCGGCGTCAAAGTGTCCCTGGACGCGCTGACCAGCCGCACCGCCCAGCTTCCCGGCATCAGCCTGGACAGTCCCAAGCACGTCATCGGCAAAAATACCGTGGACTGCATGCGCAGCGGGATCATGTACGGTACCGCCGCCATGCTGGACGGGCTGATCGAACGGATGGAAGCGGAACTGGGACACACGGCCACGCTGATCGCCACCGGCGGCATGGCGCAATTCGTCACGCCGTTGTGCAAACGCGAGATCATTCTGGAGAAGAACCTGCTTTTGAAAGGTCTCAACATTCTGTACCATAAGAACAAGCGATAAGATTTTCTGTCACGACCCGGACGCCGTACGCGCCCGGGTCGTTTTTTGCCCGGAAGCATACTGGGAAAGCATCCGTCATAGGCTTTTCCAGGAGTGATGCAAATGATGTGTGCTTGGAATGAGCTGATTGGGATCTTGCCCCTGTGGATGCGGCAGGAGGTCGACCAAAGCGGAAAAGCCGACGCCCAGGAACTCAGGCTTCGTTTAAAAGGACCTCCGGAGCTGGTGCTGGAAGGGACAAGCCGGTGGCTGGAGGGGACGGTGACCAGAGAGGATCTGTGCTTTGTAATCAATACCGCCAGTCGGTATTCCCCCTGGGCGGCCAGCACGTCGGCACAGGGATATCTGACCGCCCCCGGAGGCCACCGCATTGGCTTGTGTGGAGAAACGATCCTTCGCAATGGCGCGGCGGATGGGTTCCGGGAAGTCAGCTCTCTGTGCATCCGGATTGCCAGAGATTTTCCCGGCGTGGCCAAGGCCGCTGCCGGATGCGGCGGATCCGTGCTGATCTTGGGTGCTCCGGGATGGGGGAAGACCACCTTGCTGCGGGACCTGTCCAGGCAGATGGCGGATACAGAGCAGGTATGTGTGATCGATGAGCGAGGAGAACTGTTTCCGAATGGATTCCGGCGTGGGAAACGCATGGATATTCTGAGCGGATGCCCGAAGTCCCAGGGGATATTGATGGCCCTGCGCACCATGGGACCTGACTGCATCACGGTGGACGAAATCACCCAAACAGAGGATTGCAATGCTTTGATCCAGGCGGCGCATTGCGGCGTGCGTCTGTTGGCGACTGCCCACGGAACTTCCCTGCGGGAGATCCGCCGCCGTCCGATCTACCGGCAACTGCTGGAGCAGTCCGTTTTTGACACCTTACTTGTCTTACGAAAGGACAAAACCTACAGAGGGGAGGCTCTGACAGGATGAGCTTAAAATGGATTGGCGCCATAATGGTGATCACCGGATGCACAGGATTCGGGTTGACCATTGCCGCTGGGTATCGCAGGGAGGTTGGGCTGTTGGACCGGCTTCTGCGGGCCCTTCAAGCTATGCGTTGGGAATTGCAGTATCAACTGACGCCGCTTCCGGAGCTTTGCCGCAAAGCGGGAACCGACGCAGGCGGTCCGATTGGGGAGGTCCTGGCGGCCCTTGCCAAGGAGCTGGACCGAAATAATATCCCGGAAGTCAACATCTGTATGCGATCCGCCCTGGAAGGCGCGGGGGATCTTCCGCCGTCGGTGCGCAGGCTTCTGATGCAGCTTGGCCGGACCTTGGGACGATACGATCTTCCGGGTCAGCTCCAAGGGCTCCGGGCCGTGCAAAGCGCCTGTGAAAAACGGCTTTCCTTCCTGCAAAAAAACCGGGATGTTCGATTGAGAAGCTATCAGACCCTGGCCGTCTGCGCCGGTGTGGCTTTGGCCATTTTATTTATATGAGTATGGACATTGACCTGATTTTCAAAATCGCGGCCATTGGCATCATCGTCTCGATCCTGAACCAGGTGCTCTCCCGTTCTGGGCGGGAGGAGCAGGCCACCATGACAAGTCTTGCCGGTCTTGTGGTGGTCCTGATGATGCTGGCCCAAAAGATCGCCGATCTGTTTGATCTGGTGAAGACACTGTTTGAATTCTGATGGCACTGTTCTGGAAAGCGGCTGCGGCGGTGCTCCTGGCTGTGATACTGGGACTGACAGTTGGCAGACAGGAGAAGGATATCGCCCTTATGCTGACCCTTGCGGTATGCTGCATGATTTGCTTCATTGCCGTATTTTACCTGGAACCGGTGCTGGACCTGCTCTGGGAGTGGGTGGAGTTGGGAGGCCTGGACGATGAAATACTCCGGAGCCTTCTCAAAGCGGTGGGGATCGCCCTGGTCGCCCAGACCGCCGGCCAGATCTGCAGCGACGCGGGAAACGCATCCATGGCCAGGACGATGCAAATGCTGGGATCGGCGGCGATCCTGTACCTCTGCGTACCCTTATTTCAAGCCTTTATGAATTTTATACGGGAGATCCTGGGACAGTTATGAAACAAATGACATTACTTTTTGCTCTGCTGCTGGTATTTTTCCTTGCCATACCGGCGTCAGCGGTGGAGATCACGGCTCCGGAAGCCCCGGAGTCAGCCAAGGACCATATGCCCCAGGAGACGGATTCCTTCGGAGAAGCCCTGTGGCAGCTTCTGGGATCGGTGCTGAAAACCCTGCGCCCGGATCTGAAGGCGGCCTGCGGTGTCAGCCTGTCTGTGATTACGGCGGTCCTGATCGTCAGTCTGCTTCGCACATTCTCCGGAAGCGTAAAGTCCGTGTCCGAATTGGGCGGATGCGTCGTGATCGCCGGACTCCTGTTTCGGAACGCGGACACCATGATCGCCCAGGGAACGCAAACCATACGGCAGCTCAGCGACTACGGAAAACTTCTGTGGCCGGTCATGACCGCCGCTATGGCCGCCCAAGGCGGCGTGACCACATCGGCGGCTCTGTATACCGCTACCGCGGGCTTTGACGCGATTCTGAGCAGCCTGATCTCCCGGGTCCTTGCGCCGATGATCTATCCGTTCCTGGCCCTCTCCCTGGGCAACAGCGCGGTGGGAGAGGACATTCTCGGAAAAATGCGGGATCTGCTGAAGAATTCGATCAGTTGGTGCCTGAAGACGCTGCTCACCGTATTCACCACCTACATGAGCATCACCGGGGTTGTCAGCGGAACCACGGACGCCGTGGCTCTGAAGGCGGCAAGAGTTGCCATTTCTTCCATGGTGCCGGTGGTAGGCGGGATCTTGTCCGACGCTTCGGAATCTGTCCTTGTCAGCACGGAGCTGGCGAAGAATACAGCCGGAGTCTACGGCATCCTTGCTGTACTTGCGGCGTTTCTGGAACCGTTCTTCCGAATCGGCATCCAGTATCTGGTTTTGAAAGCCACGGCAGCCGTCTGCGGACTGTTTGGCACCAAAAGGATCACAGATCTGATCGGGGATTTTTCCTGCGCCATGGGGCTCCTGCTGGCAATGACCGGATCTGTATGTCTGATGCTGCTGATCAGTACGGTATGCTTTATGAAGGGAGTGGGATAGTGGATTGGCTTGGTCAGTATGTACTTTCCGTAAGCGCGGCAGCCTTGATTTGCGGGATCGTCACCGGCTTGACGGAAACGACCCCGGCAAAGGACATCATTCGTTTGATGTGCGGATTGGCTCTGGCGATCCAGATCCTTTCTCCGTTGGGGGATCTGGATATCCAGGCGCTGGAAGAGTTCGCGCTTTCTTACGAGGCGGATGGGTTCGAGGCGGCGGCAATGGGTGAAAACATGGCCCGGGCATCTGCTGAGGATATCATAAAGGCAAAGACTGAAGCATATATTTTGGACAAAGCGGCCGCGGTGAATGCCACGATCACCGCAGACGTGACCTTGTGTCAGGACGGTCTGCCCGTTCCGGTGTCGGTAAGTCTCCGCGGCAGCGTGTCCCCTTACGCCAGAAAGGCCCTGGAGGACTATATTCAAAAGGAACTGGGGATACCAAAGGAGAATCAGCTATGGACTGGGTAAATATCAAAAGAAAAGGCATAGATTTCCTGGTAAAATATCGCCTGGTTTTTCTTATAGCGCTGATCGGAGTATTTCTGATGTCTTTGCCGGAAAGTGAGGCGGAACAGGCACCCCAAACGCCGCAGCTCACAACCGGCGAAGAATCTTCCGATCTCCAGGTCTCGCTGGAACAGATCCTTGGAAGGGTTGCCGGGGCAGGGGAGGTGGAGGTACTTTTGACCCAGGCGGCCGGTGAACAGACCATTTACCAAGTCGATGACGACCGCTCAGAAGAGGATCAAAGCAAGAGCATCCGCCGGGAAACTGTGCTGATTACCAACTCGGCACGGGAGGAAACCGGCCTGGTCCAGCAAGTGATCCCGCCGGTATATCAGGGGGCGATCATTTTGTGCCAGGGGGCAGACAGTGCTCAGGTAAGGCTTGCCATTGTGGGAGCTGTGGCCAACGCCACTGGTTTGACCTCGGATAAGATCAGTGTTTTAAAAATGAAATGAATAGGAGGCAATACTATGAAAGTTTGGAAGAAGAACATGGTGGCTGCCGCGGTCCTGGTAACGGTCTGCGCGGGGATCTACGTCAATTGGTTCTATACCGAGCAGGCTACAACCGCCCAGCTGGAGGACACCCTGGACGTGGAGAAGGTTATGTCTGACGACGCGCTGGTTCTCAGTGAAGATATGGAGGCGATCTCCGCCGGAGAAGAGGTGGATACCACGGCCTCGGATTATTTTGCCGCCGTTCGTCTCTCACGGCAGCAAGCCAGGGACAACGCGGTCAATCTTCTGCAGGAGGCCATGTCCTATGAGGATTTGGAAACTGGTTCGAAGGATGTGGAATCGGCCATGGAGCTGGAGCAGATCATTCAGACTGCCCTCAGCGAGGCGCAGATTGAGAGTCTGATCATTGCCAAGGGCTATGCCGACTGCGTAGCCTACATGTCCGGCGAAGGGATCTCCGTTGCCGTCGCCTCCCCGGAGGGTGGTTTGCAGCAGGCGGATGTGGCCGTGATCGCAGATATCGTCATGACCCAGTCGGACTATTCCCTGGAAGACATCCGGGTCGTAGAGGTGCAGTGAAGAAAGCAGTCCTGAACATGCCCCTGCTCCCTTTGCCGCAAGGCAGGGGAGCAGGTACAGTGATTTTACAAAAGATTTTCCCATTTTACTTATTGACATGCGGCGGTTTATCCGATATAATATTCAAGATTTCGGGGTGTGGCGAAGCTTGGTATCGCGCTTGGTTCGGGTCCAAGAGGCCTCGGGTTCGAATCCCGACACTCCGACCAGGCAGGGCCTGGAGCCAATGTGCTCCGGGCCTTTTGCTTTGCTTGGGATTTCCTGCCCGGTAACGGGACAAATCCTGTAATTACACTCGGACAAAACAATGATAATCCGAACTACATTATCCAAGTGGGTAATGTAGTTTGGAGCCTAAACTCTCCCGGAATTATCCTATACAAAATAAAAACGCTTAAAACTTAATGAGAATTCAACAACAAGCAAGAAAAGCAGAACAAATCGCAATAAAAAACGGCTGGATTACCAAAACCAAGGTAATCCAGCCAAAATAATTTTATACGCAATTTCTTGAAAGAGCTATTTTGAGACAGCGCCTTTCTTTTGGAGATTTTTTACAGCCCCGTCTCTGACTTTTTGCGGTTGTCAGCTGCGGGGCATGACTTTTCTCCAGCCATGACGGTGCAGATCATAGTAAATCTGGCTGGTGCCAATGGAGTGGCTGCATTTGGGGGTGATCCCATATACTATGCCTTTTTTCTGTCGTGCGGAATTGTTAATCCAGCTCCTGCGCAATTCTGCGCATTTTTGCGGCTTCGTTGTTCCAATAGGTCTGGAGCTGAACCAACTGGTCGCCGATGCAGAAGTGACGGACCCCCAGCTTGATGTAGTATTCAGCAGCTTCTACAGACTGGATTTCACACCTGGGCTGCACGCCGTGGGCCAAAGCGACTTCAATCATGTGGCGCTCTGCAGCTTTGAATTCGTCCAAGTGATCCTTCGTGTTCCAGCCACAGCTCATGCAGTAATCAGAGGGGCCAAACTGCACCATATCCACACCGGGGATGGAGCAGATCTCTTCGATGTTATCCATGGCCACTTTCTTTTCAATCATGAATGCAAGAACAACATCACGCTGGCGGGCAGCGTGATCCATCTGAGACAACTTGGGCTGGAAGCCGATAAAGCGGCGGTTGGGGTACCCAAAGCGGCCGCCGTCGTCAGGTGTCTCAGGCTTGACAAGGCGCACGGATTCCCGAACATCATCAGGGGTCTGACAGTCTGTGAACAAAATGGCTTGGAAGCCGGAACCGATGGCCTTCTGTGCCACATAGGCACGGTTCTGGAAATCGACCTTGATCATGCTGCCCATACCGTGCAGCTCTGCGGCGCGGCAGATATCGTCCAAATCGCGCTGGGTGAATGCACTGTACTCAGCAAGGAACTCGATATAATCAAAGCTTCCGGAAGCACCGGCGGCTTCAGTGAAGAAGGGGTCTGTGCTCCACAGACGTGTTGCTACTGTAGGACGTCCACTGTTGAGGATCTGTCGGATTTTGTTGGTCTTCATGTAGTTTAACTCCTTTTCTTAATTTGGTATTTTGTAACTGAATTTCGAACCTGCGGTTACAAGTATATCAGTATAGAAATAGAAATGCAATAAAATATGTAAAAAAAGTCTTGGATTTGCGTAGAATTGTAGAATATGATCAAAATTGAAGGAAAAATTTGTTGAAATCAAACTACGAATTTTAAGCAAAAAATATTGAAATAATACTACATGATTTGTATAATAATCCTGAGTTGAAGTAAACCATCTACACTCTGCCATCTATATAATACGAGGAGGACAATTATGAAAATCGTGGTTCTTGACGGTTATACGGAAAATCCTGGCGATTTGAGTTGGGAACCCCTGGCTGCGTTGGGGGATCTGACGGTCTATGACAGGACCAGCCTCACCAATCCCCATGAAGCAATTGCTCGCATCGCAGACGCTGAGGTGGTGTTTACAAATAAAACACCGATTACAAAGGCTGTCATGGATGCTTGTCCCAACATTCGGTTTATATCTGTACTGGCGACAGGCTATAACGTAGTGGATACTGCTTATGCCAGAGAGAAGGGAATCCCGGTGACCAATGTTCCTTCCTATGGTACCGCTTCGGTGAGCCAGTTTTCCATTGCTCTGTTACTGGAGATTTGTCACCACATCGGCCATCATAACACCTCTGTTCATGAAGGAAATTGGGAGAACTGCGCGGATTGGTGCTACTGGGACTATCCGCTCATTGAGCTGGAAGGAAAAACGATAGGAATCATCGGCTTTGGACGAATCGGCCAGGCCGAGGGACGGGTAGCCAAGGCTCTGGGAATGAAGGTGTTAGCCTATGACCTGTATCCCAATGACACCGGACGGGCTATTGGAGAATATGTGGATCTGGATATGCTGCTGGCTCAGGCGGATGTGATCACGCTACACTGTAATCTGACACCGGAAAATACTGGTTTTATCAATAAGGATACCATCGCCAAGATGAAGGATGGGGTCATCCTTATCAACAATGCCCGAGGTCAGCTGATCCACGAGCAAGATGTAGCAGATGCGCTAAATTCCGGAAAAATGGCCGCGGCAGGTCTGGATGTGGTGTACACCGAGCCGATCCGCGGGGATAACCCTTTGCTGAAGGCTAAAAACTGTATAATCACGCCTCACATTTCCTGGGCGCCGAAGGAAAGCCGTCAACGAATCATGGATTGCGCAGTGGCTAATGTGAAGGCATATCTGGCAGGTTCACCTGTCAATGTGGTAAATCCCTGAACTATTTTCAAAGGAGGCATTCAGCCCATGAAACAGTCTTTGCATCAGGATGGCAGTATCATCATCCATCAAGCCATCCAGGAAGTGCTGCCGGATGAGGCGGTTCGCCGCGCTCTTCAGGATTTTCGGTCATCTGGCCGTCTGACTGTCATTTCCGTGGGAAAAGCGGCGTGGCAGATGGCAAAAGCAGCCTATGATTGCCTGAGAGACCGGATTGGACAGGGAATTGTCATAACAAAATATGGCCATGCCATGGGTCCAATCCCCGGTTTTGACTGTTATGAGGCTGGTCATCCTGTACCAGATGAGAATTCATTTCGAGCTACTGCCAAGGCACTGGCTATGACTGAGCACTTGACAGAAGCGGATACAGTGCTGTTCCTGCTTTCCGGAGGAGGCAGCGCATTATTTGAACAGCCGTTGGTGTCCGGTGAGGAGCTTCAGAGCATTACCAGTCAGCTGCTGGCCAGCGGCGCCGATATTGTGGAAATGAACGGTATCCGCAAACGGCTGTCGGCTGTCAAGGGCGGGCGCTTTGCCCAGTGGTGTGCACCTGCCCGAGTGTTCAGTATTATTCTCAGCGACATACTGGGAGACCCTCTGGACATGATTGCCTCTGGACCCACAGTTCCGGACAAATCCACTTGTGCGCAGGCAGTTCAAACCGCTGAAAAATATCATCTCTGCTTGTCAGAGAAGGCCAGGCAGCTGCTCAGCCAGGAGACGCCCAAGGAGCTGGAGGGGACAGAACAGAAAATCATGGGAAGCGTTCGTCAGCTTTGTCAGGCAGCGGCGGAAGCGTGCCGCAGCCTGGGCTATCAGCCAATCGTTCTCACAGATCGATTGTGCTGTCAGGCCAGGGAAGCGGGCTCTTTCCTGGGCAGCATTGCCAGGTCGCATGCAGATACGCAGATCCCAATGGCATTCCTTGCAGGAGGCGAGACCGTGGTGAAGCTTACCGGAACCGGCAGAGGTGGGCGGAATCAAGAACTGGCACTGGCAGCGGCAGAGGGCATACAGGGACTGGAGAATGTGCTGATTTTCTCTTTTGGATCAGATGGTACCGACGGACCTACAGATGCGGCAGGAGGCATGGTCGATGGCAATACGCAGAAAAGGCTTTGTGACATGGGAATCTCCATCCACGCTGTGCTGGCCAACAACGATGCCTATTCTGCACTGGAAAAGGTGGATGGCCTGATTGTGACCGGCCCAACGGGAACCAACGTGAATGATGTAGCTGTGGTATTAATCCGACCAAAGACATAGGCATTGAGGAGCCATGCAAAGACACAACAAAGATAAATTTATCGCTGTTTGGGAATGGAAAGAAAAATTGTGTAGTTTTCACAAGAAACTGAATTTCTTTTTTGTAAATATGATTGTAGTAATTTTACTACAAATATGTTATTATGGTGGTAGTGAATTTGAAGGAAGAAAATCAAAGCCCTCCGAAAAAGGCTGTAGGTTTGGGAAGGATTCCACACTCAAGATAGGAGGAATTTCATAGTATGGATGAAATCTGTTCTCTCATTCTAAAGGAAAAGCTCATCGTCATTCTCCGGGGAATTCCCAAGGATTGTCTGGAAGACGTGTCTAAGGCAGTTATCCGAGGCGGCGTCAAGCTTATGGAGGTCACATTTAACCAGAAGAGCCAAGATCCCATTTTGGAGCTGACAACTCAGTTGGAAACCATTCGTGAGGCAGTGGGTGATCAGCTTTGCTTAGGGGCAGGCACAGTGCTGACGGTTGAGCAGGTGGAAGCAGCTTACCGTGCCGGCGCAAAGTACATCATCTCCCCGAACAGCTCCATGGAAGTGATCCGGCGCACCAAGGAGTTGGGTATGGTATCCATCCCCGGTGCAATGACCCCCACGGAAATTGCCAACGCGTGGCAGTGGGGTGCTGACATCATCAAACTCTTCCCGGCGGATGACTTGGGCTGCCACTACATAAAGAATGTGAAAGCGCCTCTGTCTCACATCCCGCTGCTGGCAACCGGTGGTGTGAATCCCGATACGATCCCTCTGTTCTTGGAGGCTGGTGCAGTGGGTGTAGGTACTGGCATTTCCATTGCCAAACCGGAGCTGATTGCAGCCCGGGATTTTGACGGCATTGCAGATCTGGCCAGAGCCCACGTGGAGGCCGTTCATCGGGCAAGGGTCTAATGCTATTTAGCAATTGAAGCTTCCATTGCTAAGACACTGTTTATGTGATACCCTTTTGCAACGCCTTTGGGTGCAAAAGCCGGCGCAAAATGATTCCCAATGAAAACCGTGAATGTTCTTTTTATTGGGACTCAAAGTAGGTACCCCTTTCCGAGTGCTGAGCACGGAACACTGTTCTGTGTTCATATAAAAATAAGAAAAGCCAACATGAAAGGAGCAATGAAAATGAAAATGGCAAACATGAAACGCGCACTGGCAATTCTCTTGGTCTTCGCATCCCTGTTTTCCTTAGCCGCCTGTGGCAGCGGTACAAATGAAGAGGTGCTTGCAACCGATGATGATGCCTCCGCCTCAGTGGAAAGTCCTGCAACTGAGGTAAGCGCTGCTGAGACCGGAAATGGCATTAAGCGCGGCGGTGTTCTGACTGTTGCAAAGATGACCAATATTACCTCCCTGGATCCAACTAAGAGTTCTTCTATTGATAACGACGGCTTTGTTTTGGCTCAGATTTTTGAAACCCTCCTGCGCCAGGACGAGGAAGGCAATATCATTGACGGTCTGGCTGAGTCCTACGAGGTAGCTGAAGATGGTCTGTCTATCACCTTCAAATTAAGAGAAGATGTTGTGTTCCATGATGGTGAGAAATTTAACGCCGAGGCTGCAAAGTTCAATCTGGACTGGTATATCAGTGAGGAATGTGGTCACATCAACTACTCATCTGAGCTAACTTATGTGGACTCTATTGACTTGATCGATGAGTATACCATCCGTATGAATATGAGTGCGGTAGATGCAAGTATTCTCGCATCCATGACAGGTCTTTGCGGTTATATGATCTCCCCAAAAACCATTAAGGAAGGCACTATCGCTACAAATCCCGCCGGTACTGGCGCATTCAAGGTCAAGGAATATGTGGAAGGCGACCATGTAACTCTCGAGGCATTTGAGAACTACTACAGAATGGGGGAAGACGGTAAGCCTCTGCCTTACTTGGATGAGGTCGTTATCAAAATCATGACCGATGATGCAGTCCGCAGCGCCAATCTGGAAAGCGGTGACATCGACGGTGTGGATTATCACGGCTCCACCAATAGTATCCTGAAGTTTGAGAACAAGGAAGGTTTCCAGAGTCATACCGTTCCCTCTGTCAACAACTACTTCGTTTCTTTCAATCTGAATAACGAGGTTCTGGCTGATATCCGTGTCCGTCAGGCGATGGCTTATGCAGTAGACCGTCAGGAATTTATCGATGTGGTTCTGGAGGGCTATGGCACCACGGTTCCCTTTGTCGTCCGCAAAGACCAGTGGTACTACAGCGACTACAATCCCTACACGTATGATCCGGAGAAGGCTAAGGAACTGCTGGCTGAGGCTGGCTATGCAGATGGCCTGACTGTTAAGATGTACTACATCTCCCGTGAACCCGATGCTACTGCTGTGCAGCTGATTCAGGCGCAGTTTGCTGAGGTTGGCATTACTATGGAACTGGAAGGCATGGATCGTCTGGCTTGGATCGATCTGGTCCGTACACAGAAGAGTGGAGAATTGGGCTTTGGCGTTTTGGCAAACTTCGGCTATGATGCTTCCCGTCAGTTCAATTCCACCACATACTATGTCGATACGACGAAGGCAACTCGCCTGACTGAGCTGTTGCCCAAGACTCGCGCGAGCTTTGATAGAGATGAACGACTGAAATCTCTGCATGAGTACCAGAAGGAATATTTGGACAACTGCTATCACCTGTTCGTTGGTCAGAACCAGCGCATTACCTCTTATAAGGACACCGTTCAGAATGTGAACTACCACTGGTATGCTGTTGCCAAGTACGATGAAGTATGGCTGAGTGAATGATTGTTTCGCATGATCCATTTGTCCAAGAATATATAGGTCCATAAAACTTCGACGAGGCAATATGGTGTCATATTGCCTCGCCATAGTCAATCCAGATAAAGCGAGGTGCACCCTTTGGCGAAAAAGATTGTCAGGAAGGTTTTGCTTATGCTTCCTGTTTTATTTCTGGTCAGTATTATCCTCTTTACTTTGATGGAAGTGCTGCCAGGTGATGCAGCATACGGTCTTGGTTCTGATGTGTCCGATGAATATATTCAACAGTTTAGGGAGGAGCATGGTTTAGACAAACCTGCCTATGTTCGTTACTTGGATTGGGTTACAAATATGCTGAAAGGTGATTTCGGCGTATCATTGATAAGTGGACTTCCTATTATTGACCGGATTAAGGTGCGTTTTCCGGTCACACTGGAGCTGACTTTGCTATCGATGATTGTGGCTGTGGTTATTGCCATTCCGGCAGGCATCCTCTCGGCTGTTAAGCGCAATACACTGCCGGATTACTTGACCAGTGTTCTGGCTATGGTCGGCGTAACCATTCCGCCTTTCTGGCTGGGAATGCTGATGGTCCTGCTGTTCTCCATCACTCTGGGCTGGCTTCCGGCTTCCGGCTATGTGGAACTTACAGAATCCGTCAGTGAGAATCTGACCCGGATGATCATGCCTGCCTTGGCGCTGGGTACCCAGTTCGCTGCTACCGTCACCCGTCAGACTCGCAGCGCTTTTCTGGAGACCCTCGATCAGGATTATATCGTTACGGCGAAAGCAAAGGGCCTGCCCCAAAGAGTTGTGATTTGGAAGCATGCGCTGCGCAATGCGCTTATTCCCATCGTCACCACGATTGGTATGCAGACCGGCCGCCTCTTCGGCGGTGCAGTGGTCATCGAAACCGTTTTCACTCTGCCGGGCATTGGACGGGAGATTGTAAACAGCATCTTACTGCGAGACTATCCTGTGGTTATGGCTTTAATCATGATCGTTGCGTTTATTGTTATCGTCATTAACACCTTGATTGACATAATCCATGGCTTGATTGATCCCAGAATTTCTCAGAGTCAGCAGAGGTGAGGACAAGATATGAAATATGAATCGAATTTCCGAAAGACCGTCAAAAAGTTTTTTCGCAGAAAGCTGGCGGTTGTGGGGCTAGTGATCTGCTTGGTCATGCTGTTCGTAGCGATCATGGGGCCCTCTCTGTCCTCTTACTCTCCGTCAGAAACGGTAGTAGAGGACCGTTACCAGCCACCTTCCTCCGTACATCTGTTCGGTACTGACGATTTGGGTCGGGATATGTTTGCCCGGATTCTGGACGGCGCACGGATCACCGTGGCTGTCGGCGTGGGTTCTACGTGTATTGCCCTGGTAGCCGGAACCCTGTTGGGTTTGCTTGCGGGTTTCTTCGGCGGTGTGTTTGATACCGTTATTTCCTGCTTCATGGATGCGCTTTGGGCGTTCCCAGCCATTATTCTGGCGTTGGCGATCAATACAGTGCTGGGGCCAAGCCTGTTGAACATTTTTATTGCGATCGGTGTTGTCTATATACCAGACTTTTTCCGAATCGTCCGAAGCCGTACCATCACCATCCGGGAACTCGAATATGTCATAGGTGCCCGAGCTATTGGACAGAACAGCATCAGCATCCTTTGGCACTATGTTCTTCCGAATATGTCTTCCACCCTGATCGTGCAAACCACCCTGTGCTGCGCAAAGGCTGTCATTGCAGAAGCAAGCCTTTCTTTCCTGGGGTTGGGTGTTCCGCTGCCCATGGCAAGCTGGGGCTCCATGCTGAAGAGCGGTTATCCTCTGCTGGAGCGTGCGCCGTGGCTGAGCCTGTTTCCGGGCATCTGCATCATGCTGCTGGTTCTGGGACTGAATTTCCTGGGTGATGGCCTGCGTGATGCGCTGGATGTCCGTATCCGTGATGACTAAGGGGGGATTGAGATGAAGCAAGAGACAAATCAGGAATACCTGTTGGAAATTAAAGATCTGACAACTGCCTTCCTGTTTGATGGCAAACCAGTTCCAGTCACGGTAAATGTCAGTTACGGCATTAAGAAAGGCGAGATTCTTGGCATTGTGGGCGAATCTGGTTCTGGCAAGAGCGTTACGGTGAAATCCGTCCTTCGCCTGTTGCCTTCGCCCCCCAGTTCCATCCTCAATGGTGAAATTTACTTCCACGGACAAAATTTGCTGACGCTAAAGGAAAAAGAGATGCAGAAGATTCGGGGAAATAAAATCTCCATGATCTTCCAGGAACCCATGACCTCATTGAACCCGGTCTACACCTGCGGTAATCAGATCACCGAGACCATTATGCTGCACCAGCATCTTTCCAAAGAGGAAGCGCTGAAAAAGGCAGCCCGAATGCTGGATTTAGTAGGTATCCCAGCACCGGAAAGCAGACTGAAAAGTTATCCCCACCAGCTTTCCGGCGGTATGCGCCAGCGGGTCATGATTGCTATGGCCTTAAGCTGTGAGCCGGAGCTTCTGATCGCGGACGAGCCTACCACAGCGCTGGACCCCACCATTCAGGCGCAGATCATTACCCTGATAAAGGAACTTCGGGATAGCATTGGCTTGTCTGTGATGTATATCACCCACGATTTGGCGGTAGTGGCGGAGATTTGTGATCGTGTTGTGGTTATGTACGCTGGTATGGTTATGGAAATCGCTGAGATACGGGATCTGTTCCATGCACCGCTGCATCCCTATACCCAGGGACTGATGCAGGCGATGCCTCGCATCAACCAGCAATCTGAAATGCTCTACAATATCCCCGGTATGGTTCCCCATGCCACACAGATGCCAACAGGCTGTCGCTTCCAACCGCGGTGTCCCTATGCCACAGAAGTCTGTTCCCAAGCTTGTCCGGAATTGGTGGATGCTGGCGATGGACATATGGTACGCTGTTTCCACTATGAGAAGCTTAGGAAGGAGAGGGTCCAGAATGGATGATTTGATCCAGGTATCCGGTTTAAAAAAATACTACCCCATTACCAGCGGTGTATTGAAGCGGGTTACTGGCCACTACAAGGCTGTGGATGATGTGAGCTTTTCCATCGGCTACGGTCAGACCTTCGGTCTCGTAGGCGAATCTGGCTGTGGTAAGACTACGGTGGGAAAATCCATTCTCCGACTGATCGAGCCCACGGATGGACAGATCCTTCTTGAGGGAAAGGATCTGCGAGCAATGAACAGCGCACAGTTGCGCAGCGCCCGGAAAGATATGCAAATCATCTTCCAGGATCCTTACAGTTCTTTGAATCCTCGAATGACGGTGATGGAGCTGATTTCCGAACCTATGAAGCTGCACAATCTGGCGTCCGGAAGCGAACTGCAAGATCGGGTATGTAACCTGTTGGAAACGGTCGGTCTGAGCCGCATCGAAATGAAAAAATATCCCCATGAATTCTCCGGCGGCCAGCGTCAGCGTATCATGATCGCACGAGCCTTATCCGTCCAGCCGAAAATCATCGTCTGTGACGAGCCTGTTTCTGCACTGGACGTTTCCATTCAGGCCCAAATTCTGAATCTGATGAAGGAACTGCAGCAAAACCTGGGAATTGCATATTTGTTCATCGCCCATGGTATGCCTGTGGTAAAGCATATCTCCCATCAGGTGGGTGTCATGTACTTGGGCAAGCTGGTGGAAGTGGCTGACAGTGAGTCTATTTTTAGCAACTGTCTCCATCCCTATACCCAGGCCCTTATGTCCGCAGTGCCTATCCCAGACCCGGATGTGAAACGGAAGACCATGATCATCAAAGGAGAGGTGCCCAATCTGGCTGAGAAGCAAGAGGGTTGCCTGTTTGCTGGCAGATGCTCACGATGCACCGCTCGGTGCAGAGAGGAAGCCCCGATTCTCCGGGAAGTGGAAAGCGGTCACCAAGTTGCCTGCCACTGTGTTTGATTATTTAATACTTTTTCTTGATTAAAATATTTAATTTTAATCAAGAAGACACCGCCTTACGGCGTTGTCGAATATGTGATTTTCGGAATGGAAAATCACATATTTCAGTCTCATATAATACGCTAATTAAAGTCTTTAATCCGAATTAATTAAAGATTTTAAAAGAGAATCAGTATAAGATGATCCGTGAAAAAGCATTGAATATAGGAGGAAATTATGTTTAAGATTTTGATTACAGGACGCAATTTTGGAGCAGTCTCCAAGGATGATTACAACTATTTCCTGGATCGGGGTTATGAGATCCTTCCCAATCCCTGTGCTGGCCGTGTTCCTTCTGAGGACGAACTGTGCGAAATGATCGTAGATGCCGATGCCATCCTGATTGGCAATGACAGAATCACTGCTCGGGTCATGGATCATGCAAAACACCTGAAAGTCATCAACAAGTCTGGTATCGGTGTTGACAATATAGACATCCCAGCAGCTACAGCCCGGGGGATTGCTGTGACCAACGTACCTGGTACCACAGCCAATTCAGTGGCTGAACTGGCAATGGGCTTTATCCTGAATATCAGCAAGCTTATCACTTATACCAACCGCCGGGTTGTTTCCGGTATGTGGCCCTTGGACCGGGGCAATGACCTTTGCGGCAAGACCCTGGGCATTATCGGCTTTGGCCGGATTGGCCAGCGAATCGCCAAATTTGCCAATGCATTCGATATGAAGGTCATGGCTTATGACCCCTATTTTAACACGAAGGCTGCGGATTCTTTGAATGTGCAGCAGGCCACCTTGGATGAAATTACCGAGCAGTGTGACTACATCACCCTGCATGTCCCCAAGACTAGGGAAACGGAAAATCTGTTTGACGCGGAGCGCATCAGCAGAATGAAGAAGGGCTCCTATCTGATCAACGCAGCTCGGGGTGGCATTGTTGACGAAGATGCTCTGTATGATGCTCTGATGAGAGGCCACCTGGCTGGTGCTGCAGTGGATGTGCTGGCGCAGGAACCGCCTGTAGAGCGTCCGAAGCTGTATGACTGCGAGAACTTCCTGATCACCTCCCACTCCGGTGGCAACTCTAATGATTCTGTCGCAATGACTTGTAAGGTCAGCGCAGAAAATATTATTGCGGTTCTTGAGGGCCAGCAGTGCCACAATGTGGTCAATGCAAAGGAATTGGGACAAAAATAAACCTATCAAAGCAGAGATCATCCATAAAAATCATGCGATAGAAAGGCGCCATTTCGGAGCTATTCTACCGCATGATTTTTTATTATACTGATTCTCTTTTAAAATCTTTAATCATTTCCGATTAAAGATTTTAATTAGAGAATCATATAAGACGGGAATATGTGATTTTCTATTCCGAAAATCACATATTCGGCAGCGCCGCAAGGCGATGCCTTCTTGATTAAAATTAAACCTGAATTATTCACGCCACCCAAGATAGTGCGCTGAAGCCATCGACCCAAACACAATTTGCGGCATATC
>CALXFT010000015.1 GCA_944387635.1 uncultured Oscillospiraceae bacterium
ATCAGTGTAAGGATTGCGGGAAGAAGTTCACCTACGACGCTGGAAAAATCACGGCATTTTCCCATCAGAGCGAAGACTAATGGGTGACATTCATTGAGGACACTCTCTCAATGAAAACGCTGGATCAGTGTGCGGAGCATATTTCGGTCTGTCATAGCAGGCTAAAAGATATGATGAAGCACTTTAATGGAGTGTCAACCAAGTACCTCAATCGCTATCTTGCGATGTTTGCTGCCCTCGAACAGACGGGGCGTTCCCTATTCCATCCTAACGTGGACGCCGTGAGAACCATGCTTGCCCATGTGAATACCGCTCTGCCAATCTGCTCCTTGCGTAAAGATGGCCTGTTGTCAATTTGACGATTAGGTCCAATGTTTTAAACTAACACGAAACATTTTAATGCTTATCGACTTTAAACAGCAGAAATCGCAGAGGACACGTACCGGCTCAGAAAACTGCGCTTCGCTTACCCCAAGGGGCGAGCCGAGGCAGCCCGGCCTTTGGTCCGGGAGATTTTTCAGAGATTCCTTAGTCCAAGGCAAGGCCAAAGTAGCCGGGGGCTTTTGCTTCTGGGGTCAGAGGCAGGAACATGGCGAAGGGGATGTGGTTCCCCGGGACCCGGAAGGTCCCGGTTTCGTATCCCAGGGCGGCCAGGATTCCGGGGCCGGCCTCCCGGGGGCCCAGAAGCTCCAGACCCAGCAGGCTGTCCCCGTCGGGGGCGGCGGCCAGGACAAAATCCTCCCCGGCGTAGAACCGGGCGTAGGTGTGCAGATAGGAAAGGGTGGGGCCTTCCTGGATCACGCTGCCCTGGGGCAGAAATGTCCGGCGCAGCCGGCCGTAGGCTTCGGGGCCGATCTCAGTCACAGGGACGGGGGTCCCGGCCGTGCAGGAAAAGCGGCTGATGCCGGAGAAGTCCCGGTAGCCCATACCGGCGTACATCCGCCGCTGGCTGTCCCCGGCGGGCATGAGCACAATACCGTCATAGCCCAGACCGGTCACGTGGTCCCGGGTGTCCGCCATGAGGCTGTGGCACAGGCCCTGGCGGCGGTGTTCCGGATGGGTAGCCACGGCGTAGAGGTAGGCCAGCTTTCGGTTCCGGCAGACGCAGTCCAGCCAGTAAAGCACGGCGGCAGGCCGGTCTCGCTTCAGAAGGCACCGGCACCGCCGGGGCTCGAAGGCCGTGGAAAAGAAATTCCGGATCAGGTCCTCACTGTCCCCGAAGGCCAGCTGCCACAGCCGGATCAGCTCCGGGGTCAGAGACGGGTCAGGGTTGACAATCTCCATGCAGATCCTCCAGATGACAGGCCCAGGATTTCTCCACCAGATAGGCCGGATGATAGGACAGCTTGGCCCGCCGCAGACCTTCCAGTCCCATGTCGTCCTCCCGGTTCAGGTATACCAGCTCCGGGTACTTCTCCCGCAGGTATCGGGCGAAGGCCTGGTTAATGGCGGCGTAGGCCTCCTCCGCGTCCTGGGCAGCCTTCTCAAAGTGGACGTCAAAGGTGTCCCGGGACAGCCGGGAGCCCATGGTCATGGCCAAGAGCTTCCCGTCCTCCTCGATCACCAGGCCCTCCATGCCCAGGGCGTGGAAGTGGCGGAGAGCCTTCTCAACGGCGATGGTCTCCAGCATGAAGTCCTGGTGGGGGTCCGCCCGAAGCCGGTGGGCGTACCACTGCTCGGCCATGTCCAGGGCGCGGGGCAGAAGGTCCCCCTCCATGGGCAGGACCCGGGCCTCGGGATGGAGAGCCTGGAAACGGTTGCAGTGGTTGCGCTTTTTCTGGTATTTCCGTCCGGAAAGGTCGGCCAGGGCGTCAATGGCGTAGACATAGTCGAACCCGTCCCGGTCGGTCCGGAGCGCGAACTGGTCCGGGAACCAGCGGTTCAGCTCCTCCCAGTCCGCCGGAAGCAGGTTGGTGATCCGGCAGGGAATGCCCCGCTCCGCGGCGTCGTCCAGAACGGACTGGATCACCGCCCGGCGGTCCCCGTCTCCGATGGGGTAGGGGTAGACGTTGCGGCCGTAGAAGTGGGAGAAGAAGGCGGCGCAGCCGTGGACAAAGGCCACCTGCTGGCGGCCCCAGATATTCAGATTGGCGAAGGAATACTCGCAGCCCCGGGGCGGGGCGGAAAACAGGATCTGCTCGTAGGCCTTTTTCTCGGACAGTTTCAGAGGATGAAACGCGATCATTTTTAGATACTCCTTTCGGGAAACGGTGTTTCCCCTTTCCTCAGCCCAGGGCCGAGGCGATGCAGTACAGGACCCACAGATGGGCCGGGTAGAACAGGTAGAAGGCCAGCTGGACGGCCTTGCCCCGGGTGGCCTTCCATCCGGAATACAGGGAAATGGGGATCAGGGCCAGAAGGGCATACAGCTCGATGGGAATCCGCAGGCCGGTGCCGAAGAAGCTGACCCGCGCTCCGGGCATGAGGGCCAGAATCAGCAGGGTCATGCCCGCCAGCAGGTACAGCCCCCGGCGGGGCAGGTCCCGGGTCAGGCCGAACAGGACGATGAGCAGGACTCCCGGGCCGCCGTAGTCCGTGCGCAGCCACTCCGCAGCCAGGTAACACAGCAGCACCGCGGGAATCCGGCTCCGGTCCAGGCGCTTCATGGCTTCCAGGGCGCCCAGGCCCAGGAGCATGGTCACCATGACGCTCTGGTGCTGCCAGGTCAGGCCCCCGAAAAGCGCCAGGTCAAAGGGAATCTCGGACAGGGCCGCCCCAATGGCCAGCCGCAGGGCGTAGCGCTTCGGGTCCCGGGTGTAGTGGACCCCCTCCGCCAGGAGGAAGCAGTAGATGGGAAAGGCCATGCGGCCGATGATCCGCAGGGTCCAGCCGGGGACCAGAACGGCGCCGATGTGGTCCAAAAGCATGGTCAGGCAGGCGATGACTTTCAAGGCCTCCTGAGAGAGGCCGGTCTGTTTTCTCATGAAGGCTCCTCCCCCTCGGTCAGGGCAGGTCTTCCGGACGGACCCGGTCCAGGTCCCGGCCCCGAACCCGGAACCGGTGCTGCCTTTGGGCCAGGGCGGCGGCGAATTCCGCGCTGGTCTTCACCCTGCGGGGAAGCCAGATCCCCGCCGCGCCTATGCGGCTGTCGGCGGCGTTGTGGATGTCCCCGCCGCTGGTGAGAATCCAGCCGCCGCGGCCGCTTGCCAGGTCCAGGGCCTGCCGGTCCTCGCCGGGCCGGCTGCAGGCGTTGTAAATTTCCGCGCCGTCCACGATATCCGCCCGGGGACCCACGGACATGTCGATATAGGGCCGGTCCCGGTAGGGGTGGGCATGGATGGCAAGGCCCCCGGCGTCGTGGACCCGGCGGACAAAATCCTCCGGGGACAGCTCCGGAATGTCCGGGTTGGCCAGGAGGAAATCCAGCTCCAGGCCGTAGATCAGGATCTCCTTGCCGTGGCCGTAGTTGTGCTCAATGCCGAAGATCACGTCAAAGTCCAGGGGTGTACCCTCGTCCCGGGCCTCCAGGTAGGCGTCATAATAGGCCCCCATCCGCTCCGGCCAGGGCAGGGACTGGTCCACCGCGGTGTTGCCGAAGATGAAGTGGTCCGTCAGCACCAGTCCGGCATAGCCCGCGGCCCGGTAGGCGCGGACCAGCTCCCGGGAGGAACTGTAGGCGCAGCGGCTGCACTGGGAGCTGTGGCAGTGGGTCTCGTACAGGTATTGCTCCATAAGGTATTCTCTCCGTTTTTTTCGATCTCATAGGCAATGGTAGCAGATTTGGCCCGCCGATGCAATAGGGACTTTTCCGGAGCCTTCCCCAACAAAGGAAGAAGCAGAGGCCCAACGGAGACCTCTGCCTTTGGCTATGGGTATGGATATGCAACCGCATCGGTTGCCCCGCAAGGGGCGGGATGCTGGCATTTATTTAAGATTTTACTAGAAATGCGGAGCTTTCATAGTAAATCATCTGCGGCTGAGCGGCAGATCGTTTGCCCCATCCGCGGGGGTTCAAAAACGTAAAATCCTGGTGGAGGGAAAGTATGGTTTGCAGTTTTTTCGGACACAGAGACGTACCGTCATGGGTCGCGGGCCAATGACAAAACGGCTCCTCCGCGTCTGCGGGGGAGCCGTTGGTTTTGGGGAGATCACTTCAGGGCGTACTTTTTGGCGAACTGCTTGTACTGCTCGGCAAAGTTTTCGTTTTCCACCCGGGCCGAGCGCAGGGTCTCGTGGGTGTTCATGTTGTGGTGGGCCAGATCCACCACGGAGCCGGCGATGTTGGAGCAATGGTCGCCCACCCGTTCCAGCACCGTCAGCAGATCCGACCAGACGAAGCCGGATTCGATGCTGCACGTACCCTGCTGCAGGCGCAGGATGTGGTGAATCCGCAGCTTCTCCTTCAGATCGTCGATGACCTGCTCCAGGGGTTCCACCTGGTAGGCCTTTTCCAGGTCATTGTCCCGGAAGGCCTGGAAGGACAGGTCCACAATGTCGCTGACGGCACCGCAGATCACCCCCAGCTCCTGCCTGGCCGCGTCGGACAGGGACAGCTTCTTGGTGTGCAGCTCCTCGGCGGACTCGATCAGGTTGATGGCGTGGTCGGCTACGCGCTCAAAGTCGTTCAGGGACTTTAAGAGCATGGTGGCTTCCTCGCTGCTGCTTTCGTTGATTTGCAGAGCGCTGAGCTTGACCAGGTAGGTTCCCAGGATGTCCTCGTAGTGATCGGTCAGGTTTTCCTTCTCCCGGACCGAATCGGCCAGCTCTGGGGTGTAGCTGCTCAGGGCGGAAATGGCGTCGCGGATGGCGGCGGCAGCGGCGCCGGCCATTTCATCGGTGACCACATGGCACCGCTCCAGAGCCAGGGAGGGAGTACCCAGAAGGCGCTCGTCCAGTTCGGCCACGGTCTCGGGCTCGGGGGAGTCGGGGATCAGCTTGCAAACCAGCTTTTCCAGAAGGCCGCCGGAGGGCAGCAGAATGGCGGTGCACAGGACGTTGAAGCAGGTGTGGCAGATGGAGATGCCCACATACGTGGCGCTTTCGCCCAGAATCGCCGGGTCAAAGAGCCACTGAATCAGCATAAACACCGGCAGACAGATGGCCGTACCCAGGATGTTGAACATCAGGTGCACCACGGCGGCCCGGCGGGCGTTCTTATTGGTGCCAACGGAGGAGAGCATGGCGGTGATGCAGGTGCCGATATTCTGGCCCATGATGATGGGGATGGCGGCGCCGTAGGTCACCTGCCCGGTGGTAGACAGGGCCTGGAGAATGCCCACGGAGGCGGAGGAGGACTGGATTACGGCGGTGAGCACCGCGCCGGCCAGAACGCCCAGAATGGGATTCTCAAACAGCAGGAACAGCTGCTGGAACTGAGGCACGTCCTTCAGCCCTGCCACGGCGTCGGACATGGTGTCCATGCCGAACATCAGCGTGGCGAAGCCCAGCAGAATCAGACCCGTGTCCTTCTTCTTGCCGTCCTTGAGGAACATGTAGTAGACGATGCCGATCAGGGCCAGAACGGGGGTGAAGGAGGTGGGCTTGAGCAGCTGCAGGAACAGGCTGTCGCCCTCAATGCCGCCCAGGGACAGAATCCAGGCGGTGACTGTGGTGCCTACGTTGGCGCCCATGATCACGTTGATGGCCTGGCCCAGGGTCAGAAGGCCGGAGTTGACGAAGCCCACCACCATAACCGTGGTGGCGGAGGAGGACTGGATCACGGCGGTGACGGCCAGACCGGTCAGGAAGCCCATGAGCCGGTTGGAGGTCAGCTTGCCAAGCAGGACGCGCAGGCTGCTGCCAGCCCGCCGCTCCAGGGCCTCGCCCATAATATTCATGCCGAATAAGAACAGGCAAAGACCGCCGATCATGGTCAGAAAATCAAAAATATCCATTGGATTCAACCTTTCTTCTTTATCTGTCGATTACTGAAGTTATTTTATCAAGAGAACATCAAATCTATTATCTGTAGAATGTAAAATCTAAGTAAAGAAGCAAAGGTTTTTTACCGTTTCCTTGGCTCCCCTTGTGAAGGGGTAAGCCAAGGGGCGCGGGGAGGAATCGGCGTTTTCCGAAAAAAAGACGGCAGGCCCAACCGGGTCTGCCGTCTTTGGAAACGGTCACTGCTTTGCCAGAAGACCGTCGATGAACTGCTTCGCGGCCCGGGCGGAGCGGCCGCCGCGGCCCAGGGCATAGCGCTCGGCCAACAGATCCAGCTCTTCTTCCGGCAGTTCCACTCCGGCCTCCTTTGCCAGATGGTGGACAATGTCCAGATAGGTCTTCTTGTCCGGCTTCTGGAAGGTGATCTGGATGCCGAACCGCTCGGACAGGGACAGCATCTCCTGCATGGTGTCGTTGCGGTGGACGTCGTCTCCCTCCCGGCCGGAGAAGGTCTCCTTTACCAGGTGCCGCCGGTTGGAGGTGGCGTAGATCACCACGTTGCGGCTCTTGGCCGACACGCTGCCCTCCAGAATGGCCTTCAGTGCGCTGAAGTTGTCGTCGTCGCGCTGGAAGGACAGGTCGTCGATAAAGAGAATGAACTTCAGGGGATTGCTGTTCAGCTCGTCGAGAATGGCGGGAATGGCGTGGAGCTGCTCCTTGCGAACCTCCAGAATGCGAAGACCCTTATAGGCCAGTTCGTTGACCACGGCCTTGACCGTGGAGGACTTGCCGGTTCCGGCGTCGCCGGTGAGCAGGATGTTGGCCGCCGGCTTCCCGTCCAGCAGGGCCAGGGTGTTGTCCAGAATGATCTGCTGCTGCTGGCGGTAGTCGATGAGGGAGGCCAGGCGGATCTTGTCCGGGCTGTGGACGGGCAGGATCTGTCCCTCCTGGCCCACATAGAACATCCGGTGCCGGGCATAAATGCCGTAGCCCAGTTTGCCCACGTGCTCACACCGGCGGCGGTAGCTGGCGGCAATGTCCACAGACTCCAGGGGGAAGACCGGCAGATACCCGTCCCAGGCCAGGCCGGAACGCAGGTCCGCGGGGGTCAGATCCGCCGCCTCCTGAAGAATCCGCAGCTCCTGGCGGACGCAGTCCACCATCTCCGGCGCCGGGGTGTCGCCCCGGCCGATGCGGCGGATGTAGGGGTTCTCGTCGTCGCCTGCCAGCTGCTCCAGATACCGGGCCAGACTGATCCCGCCGGCGGCGTAGAGCCGGGACACAAACTGGCTGTAGCGGGACACGGCCTGGGCGGCGGAGGCGGTTGGCAGACAGTCCAGATAGTCCGTCAGGCAGGAGAGCACCGGATCGGACAGCAGGTTTCGGAAGACCGTCAGGGCGTGAAGGCTGATATTCAGCTCGTTGAGGGTCATTTTCTTCATACGTTCAGGATCGCGCCCTTTGCGCCGCTGGAGACCATGGCGGCGTACCGCTTCAGGTAGCCGGACAGTTCCCGCTTCCTGGGAACGAAGGCGGCCATGCGCGCGGCCAGCTCTTCGTCGCTGATCTTCAGCTCCAGACGGCTGTTGGGGATGTCAATGGAGATGATATCCCCGTCCCGCACCACGCCGATGGCGCCGCCGGAGGCGGCTTCCGGGGACACGTGGCCGATGCAGGCGCCCCGGGTGGCGCCGGAGAACCGGCCGTCGGTAATCAGGGCCACGCTGCTGCCCAGGCCCATGCCCATGATGGCGGAGGTGGGGTTCAGCATTTCCCGCATGCCGGGGCCGCCCTTGGGGCCTTCGTAGCGGATGACCACCACGTCGCCGGCCTGAATGCGCCCGGCGTTGATGGCGGCCTGGGCCTCTTCCTCGCATTCAAAGACCCTGGCGGGACCCTGGTGGACCAGCATTTCGGGAGCCACGGCGCTGCGCTTGACCACGCTGCCCTCGGGGGCCAGGTTGCCCCGGAGTACCGCAATGCCGCCGGTGGGGGAGTAGGGATTGGCATAGGGGCGGATGACGGTTTCGTCCCGGTTCACGGCGGAGGCGATGTTCTCGCCCAGGGTCTTGCCGGTGACGGTCATCACCGAGGTGTCCAGCAGGCCCCCCTTGGTCAGCTCCTTCAGCACGGCGTAGACGCCTCCGGCCTGGTTCAGGTCCTCCATGTAGGTCGGACCGGCGGGGGCCAGGTGGCACAGGTTGGGGGTCACGGCGCTGATCCGGTTGGCCATGTCCAGATCGAAGTCCACCCCGCACTCGTTGGCGATGGCAGGCAGATGGAGCATGGAGTTGGTGGAGCAGCCCAGGGCCATGTCGGCGGTCAGGGCGTTGCGAATGGCGGCGGCGGTCATGATGTCCCGGGGCCGGATGTTCTTCTTCACCAGCTCCAGGACCTGCATGCCCGCGTGCTTAGCCAGCTCGATCCGGGCGGAGTAGACGGCGGGAATGGTGCCGTTGCCCCGCAGGCCCATGCCCAGGACCTCGGTCAGGCAGTTCATGGAGTTGGCGGTGTACATGCCCGAGCAGGAGCCGCAGGTGGGGCAGGTGTTCTCTTCGCAGACGGTCAGCTGGGCCTCGTCGATCTTTCCGGCGGTGTAGGAGCCCACGGCTTCGAACATGCTGGACAGGCTGGTCTTCTTGCCGTCCACCCGTCCGGCCAGCATGGGACCGCCGCTGACGAAAATGGTGGGGATGTTCACCCGGGCGGCTGCCATGAGCAGGCCCGGCACGTTCTTGTCGCAGTTGGGTACCATGACCAGGCCGTCAAAGCCGTGGGCCCGGACCATGGCCTCCGTGGAGTCGGCAATGAGATCCCGGGTGACCAGGGAGTACTTCATGCCCTCGTGGCCCATGGCGATGCCGTCGCAGACGGCAATGGCCGGGAAGACGATGGGCGTGCCGCCGGCCATGGCAACGCCCAGCTTCACAGCCTCCACGATTTTATCCAGGTTCATATGGCCGGGGACGATCTCGTTATAGGAGCTGACGATGCCGATCAGAGGCCGCTGCTGCTCCTCCTTGGTCAAGCCCAGAGCGTGGTACAGGCTGCGGTGGGGGGCGTTCTGGGGACCGTTCACAATGGTATCTTTGATCATACAGCATTCCTGCTTTCTTTATAGAATGGGAAAAAGCACAGCGGCAGGAGGGAAGCCATCCCTCCTGCCGAAAACGGATCAGTTGTTGATCAGCTTGTCCTCGTCGCTCCAGCTGTAGAGCTTGCGGATATCCTGACCGACGATCTCAGAGGGGTGCTCGGCGGCCAGCTTGCGCATGGCGTTGAAGTGGACCTGGGAACCGGCGTCGGACATGTCCAGCAGGAAGTCCTTGGCGAAGGTGCCGTCCTGAATGTCGGCCAGGATCTTCTTCATGGTCTTCTTGGTCTCCTCGGTGATGATCTTGGGACCGGTGATGTAGTCGCCGTACTCGGCGGTGTTGGAGATAGAGTAGCGCATGCCGCTGAAGCCGGACTGGTAGATCAGGTCCACAATGAGCTTCATCTCATGGATGCACTCGAAGTAGGCGTTTCTGGGATCGTAACCGGCCTCCACCAGGGTCTCGTAGCCGGCCTGCATCAAGGCGCAGACGCCGCCGCAGAGCACAGCCTGCTCGCCGAACAGGTCCGTCTCGGTCTCGGTGCGGAAGGTGGTCTCCAGCACGCCGGCCCGGGCGCCGCCGATGGCCAGGGCGTAGGCCAGGCCGATGTCCAGGGCGTCGCCGGTGGCGTCCTGCTCCACGGCGATCAGGCAGGGTACGCCTTTGCCGGCCTGGTACTCGCTGCGGACCGTATGGCCGGGGCCTTTGGGGGCGATCATAATGACGTTGACGTTCTTGGGAGGCTTGATGCAGCCGAAGTGGATATTGAAGCCGTGGGCGAAGGCCAGGGTCTTGCCCTCGGTCAGGTTGGGCTCAATGCTCTCCTTGTACAGCTTGGCCTGCTTCTCATCGTTGATGAGGATCATAATCAGATCCGCGGCCTTGGCGGCCTCGGCGGCGGTCATGACGGTCAGACCCTGGGCCTCGGCCTTGGCCCAGCTCTTGGAGCCGTGGTACAGGCCCACCACCACATTGACGCCGCTCTCCTTCAGGTTCAGGGCATGGGCATGGCCCTGGGAGCCGTAGCCGATAATGGCCACGGTTTTGCCGGAAAGCTTTTGCAGATCACAGTCCTGTTGATAGAAAATGCGGTTCATAAACGTTACCCCTTTTCTCAATTTTTTATGGAAATAAATTGTATGCGAACCTTTACAGGTTGGTCACTCTGCGGATGGTGGTGCTGCCCCGCTGGAGGCTTACCAGGCCCGTGCGGCAGATCTCCAGAATGTCGAAGTCCCGCATCAGATCGATGAAGTTGTCGATCTTCCGGCTGTCGCCCACCATCTGGATAATCATGGAGTCCTTGGTATAGTCCACAACCTTGCCCTCGTAGGCGTCGGAGGCGGAGCGGATGTCGCCCCGGACCTCCGGATCGTTCCTGACCTTAATCAGCAGCAGCTCCCGGTTGACGGTGTCCAGCGCGTCCAGCTCGGCGATGGAGAACACGTCGGGAAGCTTGTACAGCTGGTTGATCAGCTGCTCCTTCTTCACCTCGTCGCCTTCGGACTGGACGGTGATCCGGGAGAAGGCATCGGACTCGGTCTCGCTGACGGTCAGAGAGGTGATGTTGAACTGACGGCGGCGGAACATACTGGTGACCCGGTTCAGAACGCCGAACTGATTGTTGACCAAAATCGCAACGGTAAATTTCTTCATATCAGTCACCGATCCTTACAATGATATCATCCATGGAACCGCCGGGAGGCAGCATGGGAAGGACAAACTCGTCCTTGTCGATGGCGCAGTCGATGAGGTAAGGGCCGTCACAGGCGAAGGCCGCCTCCAGCGCCCCCTTCAGCTCCTCCGGAGTCAGGGCGCGGCTGGCCTGGGCGCCGAAGGCCTGGGCCAGCTTGACGAAGTCCGTCTGCCGGTCGCTTAAGTTGGTGTTGCTGTAATGCTTGTCAAAGAACAGGGTCTGCCACTGCCGGACCATGCCAAGGACCCCGTTGTTCAGAAGCAGGATCACCAGGGGAATCCGGTTGGCCACGGCGGTGGCCAGCTCGTTTAAGTTCATGCCAAAGCTGCCGTCGCCGGTGATGAGAACCGTCCGCTCGCCGGTGGCCATGGCGGCGCCAATGGCGGCGCCCATGCCGAAGCCCATGGTCCCCAGGCCGCCGCTGGACAGGAACCGGCGGCAGGTCTTCAGGTTCAGGTACTGGGCCGCCCACATCTGGTGCTGGCCCACGTCGGTGGCCACGGGGGTGTTCTCCTTCAGGAAGCCGTTGAGCATGCCGATGACGTTGCGGGGGGTCATGCCCTCCCGGCTGTCCAGACCGGCCGCTTCTTCCTCCTGCAGCCTGGCGATCTGCGCCTGCCATTCGGGGTGAGAGGCGGGCTTCAGCAGAGGCAGCAGCTTTTGCAGAGTCTTCTTCACGTCGCCCCGGAGCCCGTGGGTGGGGGCGACGGTCTTGCCCAGCTCGGCGCCGTCGATGTCGATGTGGACGATCCGGGCTCCGGTGGCGAACTTGCCCCGGTCCCCGGTGACCCGGTCGTTGAACCGGGCGCCCATGGCGATGATCACGTCGGCGTGGTGCATGGCCATGGAACAGGCATAGTGTCCGTGCATGCCCTGCATCCCTAAGAACCGGGGATAGTCCGTGGGAATGCCGGAGATGCCCATAAGGGAGCAGCCGATGGGGGCGTCGATGGTCTCGGCCATTTGCAGCAGCTCATCCTGGGCGTCGCTGGTGATCAGGCCGCCGCCGAAATACAGGAAGGGCCGCTGGGCGGAATTGATGCACGCCGCCGCCTGCTGAATGCGGATCTCCTTGGCCGGAGCGGTGAGGTCGGCGGGGACAGGCTCGGGCTGGGGGGTGAACTCCCACTGGGCCACCTGGACGTCCTTGGGTACGTCGATGAGCACCGGACCCGGACGGCCGGACTTGGCCAGACGGAAGGCGTCCCGGATGGTGTCGGCCAGATCCGCGATGTCGCCGACGAAGTAGTTGTGCTTGGTGATGGGCAGGGTGATGCCGGTGATGTCGATCTCCTGGAAGCCGTCGGTGCCGATGGTGCTGTTGGGTACGTTGCCGGTGATGGCCACCATGGGGACGGAGTCCAGGTAAGCCGTGGCAATGCCGGTGACCAGATTGGTGGCGCCGGGGCCGGAGGTGGCGATGACTACGCCTACCTGGCCCGAGGCCCGGGCATAGCCGTCGGCGGCGTGGGTGGCTCCCTGCTCGTGGGCGGTGAGGACATGCTTCAGCTCATCCCGATATTTGTAAAGGGAATCGTAGATGTTGATAACCTGTCCGCCGGGGTAGCCGAAGACCACCTGGACGCCCTGCTCGATGAGGGTACGAACGATGATGTCGGAACCGGATAATTTCATGACGTCACCCTTTCTTCATATTTTCTATGATCCGCCTGCCCATTTCCCGGCAGCCCACCAGGGTCAGACCGTCGGAATTGGGCGGGAGAATATCACCTGTGCGGAAGCCCTGGTCCAGGGCCGCGGAGACGGCGGACTCCACGCAGTCCGCCTCGGCAGCCATGTCGAAGCTGTAGCGCAGCATCATGGCGGCGGCCAGAATGGTGCCGATGGGGTTGGCCAGGTCCTTGCCGGCGATGTCCGGCGCGGAGCCGTGGATGGGTTCGTAGAGGCCCCGGGAGGTGTCCCCCAGGGAGGAGGAGGGGATCATGCCGATGGAGCCGGTGATCATGGAGGCCTCGTCGGAGAGAATGTCGCCGAACATGTTCTCCGTGACGATGACGTCGAACTGGCCGGGGTCCTTCACGATCTGCATGGCGCAGTTGTCCACCAGCATGTCGGTCAAAACCACGTCGGGATACTCGTCCGCCAGCTCGTGCATGACCTTCTTCCACAGCCGGGAGGAATCCAGCACGTTGCTCTTTTCCACGGAGCACAGCTTCCCGCCGCGCTTGCGGGCGGTCTCGAAGCCGATGCGGCCGATGCGGCGGATCTCATCCTCGCTGTAGCGCAGCTCGTCAACGGCCACGGTCCGGCCGTCTTCCGTGAAGGTGTCGTGGCGGCCGAAGTAGATGCCGCCGGTGAGCTCCCGGACGATGAGAAAGTCAATGCCCTTTTCCACGATCTGGGGCTTCAGGGGGGAGGCGGAGGCCAGCTGGGGCCAGATCTTCGCCGGGCGGTTGTTGCTGTATACCTCCATGCCGGCCCGGAGCCGGAGCAGGCCCTTCTCCGGGCGCATGGGGCCGGGGACCTGATTCCACTTAGGTCCGCCCACCGCGCCCAGCAGGACGCTGTCGGCGGCCAGACATTTCTGAAGCATTTCCTCCGGCAGGGGGTCGCCGTATTTGTCAATGGCGCAGCCGCCCATGTCTACGTCAATATAAGTAAATTCGTGGCCGTACAGACCGCTGATCCGGTCCAGGACCAGCAGGGCCTGGTCTACGATCTCCGGGCCGATGCCGTCGCCCCGGATCACCGCGATGGTTTTCTGCATTATATCACAATCCTTTCAGGGAAGCAAGCAATCCGCCCTTTTCTATGATGCTTTGGATAAATTCCGGGAAGGGCTCGGCCTGGTAGGTCTTGCCCGTGGTCAGGTCGCGGATGAGGCCTGTGTCAAAGTCCACAGCCACTTCGTCTCCGGCCTGGATTTCCTCCGCCGCGGCCTCGCACTCCAGAATGGGAAGGCCGATGTTGATGGCGTTGCGGTAGAAGATCCGGGCGAAGCTCTTGGCAATGACGCAGCCGGTTCCGCAGGTCTTGATGACCAGAGGGGCGTGCTCCCGGGAGGAGCCGCAGCCGAAGTTCCAGCCGGCCACCACGATGTCGCCGGTCCGGACCCGGGAGACGAAGGAGGCGTCAATGTCCTCCATGCAGTGCTTGGCCAGCTCCTGGGCGTCGGCGGTGTTTAAGTACCGGGCGGGGATGATCACGTCGGTGTCCACATTGTCCGGATATTTGAAAACATGTCCTTGGGTCTTCATGGTCATACCTCCTTGGGAGCGGTGATGCGGCCGGTTATGGCGCTGGCGGCGGCGGTGGCGGGGCTGGCCAGGTAGACCTGGCTGTCCACATGGCCCATGCGGCCGACGAAGTTGCGGTTGGTGGTGGCCACGCACTTCTCGCCCGCGGCCAGAATGCCCATGTAGCCGCCCAGACACGGTCCGCAGGTGGGAGTGGAGATCACGGCGCCCGCGTCGACGAAGGCGGTGACGTAGCCCCGCTCTACGCACTGGCGGTAGATGTCCATGGTGGCGGGGATGATGATGCACCGGACGCCGGGGGCCACTTGCCTGCCCTTCAGGGTGCGGTAGGCGGCCTCCATGTCCTCCATCCGGCCGTTGGTGCAGCTGCCGATGACCACCTGGTCAATGGCCACGTCGGAGAGCTCCGCGGCGGGGCGGGTGTTCTCCGGCAGGTGGGGGCAGGCCACGGTGGGGACGATGGACCCAAGGTCGATCTCCATGGTCTTCTCGTACACCGCGTCCTCGTCGGCGGCGTAGATGACGGCGGGGCGCTGGCTGCGGCCGTCCAGGTAGGCAAGGGTCACGTCGTCCACGGGGAAGATGCCGTTTTTGCCGCCGGCCTCGATGGCCATGTTGCAGACGCACAGCCGGTCGTCCATGGACAGGGAGGCCACGCCGGGGCCGGTGAACTCCATGCTCTTGTACAGGGCTCCGTCTACGCCGATTTTGCCGATGATGGTCAGGATCAGATCCTTGCCGCTGCACACGGGGGGCAGCTTCCCGGTGAGGTGGAAGCGGATGGCGGCGGGGACCTTGAACCAGGCCTCGCCGGTGGCCATGCCCGCGGCCATGTCTGTGCTGCCGACGCCGGTGGAGAAGGCTCCCAGGGCTCCGTAGGTGCAGGTGTGGCTGTCCGCGCCGATGATGCAGTCGCCGGCGGTGACCACCCCTTGCTCCGGCAGCAGGGCGTGTTCGATGCCCATTTTGCCCACGTCGTAGAAGTGGCTGACGCAGTGGGCGCAGGCGAACTGGCGGCACTGCTTGGACTGCTGGGCGGCTTTGATGTCCTTGTTGGGGACGAAGTGGTCCAGGACGATGGCGATCTTATCCTTGTCAAAGACCCGGTCGAAGCCGGCCTTGGTAAACTCGTTGATGGCCACAGGGGTGGTGATGTCGTTGCCCAGGACCATGTCCAGCCTGGCCCGGATCAGTTGTCCCGCGCTGACGGCGGGGAGCCCCGCGTGGGCGGCCAGAATTTTCTGCGTCATTGTCATGCCCATAGTCGTTTCTCCTTATCTCATGTTGTTGAAGGCGCTGATCAGGGCGTTGACGCTGGCCCGGATGATGTCCGTGTCCGTGCCTGCGCCCCAGCTCATGGTTCCCTGACCGTCCTCCAGGCCGATGTAGGCCGCGGCGGTGGAGCCGGAGCTGCGCTCCTGGACGCTGTGTTCGGTGTAGACCTTCAGGGTGTAGTCCTTGCCGGCGTAGGCCTTCAGGGCGTTGCTCACCGCGTCCAGGGAGCCGTTGCCCCGGCTGCCCACGGTGGTCTCCCGTCCATGGCGCAGGAAGGTCACCTGAGCCCGGACGCCGTCGGCTTCCTGGGTGAAGACCATCTGGGAGATGGCCAGGGGGTTGTGGATGTTCAGGTAGCAGTCCATGAAGATGGCCAGCACGTCCTCGCTCTTGAGCTCCCGGTGGTCGTGGTCGGAGACGCTCTTGCACTGGTAGCTTAAGTGCTCGCGCATCTTCGGCGGCAGGATGTAGCCGTAGGCCTGCTCCAGCAGGTAGCCGATGCCGCCCTTTCCGCTCTGGGAGTTGACCCGGATCACATCGGCGTCGTAGGTCCGGCTGATGTCCCGGGGGTCCACAGGCAGGTAAGGCACCGTCCACTGGTACAGGGCCTTCTCCTTCCTCCAGGTCATGCCCTTGGCGATGGCGTCCTGGTGGCTGCCGGAGAAGGCGGCGAAGACCAGGGCTCCGGCGTAGGGACTGCGCTCGTAGACGTGCATCCGGGTGCAGGCCTCATAGGTCTTGCAGATGGCGGGCATGTCGGAGAAGTCCAGCTCCGGGTCCACGCCGTGGGAGTACATATTCATGGCCAGAGTGATGATGTCCACATTGCCTGTGCGCTCACCGTTGCCGAAGAGGGTGCCCTCCACCCGATCGGCTCCGGCCAGCAGAGCCAGCTCCGTATCCGCCACACCGGTGCCTCGGTCGTTGTGGGGGTGGACGGAGAGGGTCACGTGCTCCCGGTATTTAATATTCTCGCTTATGTATTCGACCTGGCTGGCGTAGACGTGGGGCAGACTCATTTCCACGGTCACAGGCAGGTTGATGATTACGTTGTTGTCTTCGGAAGGCTCCAGCACGTCAAGCACCGCGTTGCACACCTCCAGGGCGTATTCCGGCTCCGTGCCGGTGAAGCTCTCGGGGGAGTACTCGAAGCGGAAGTTTCCCTCGTATTCCCGGGACAGCCGCTTGACCAGCTTCGCGCCCTCTACGGCGATCTGTTTGATCTCCTCCTTGCTTTTGCGGAAGACCTGCTCCCGCTGGGCCACGCTGACGGAGTTGTAGAAGTGGATGATGGCGCTGGGCGCGCCCTTGCAGGCCTCGAAGGTCTTGCGGATGATGTGCTCCCGGCACTGGGTCAGGACCTGGACGCTGACACCCTGGGGGATCATGTTGTTCTCGATCAGGGTGCGCAGAAATTCATACTCGGTCTCCGAAGCGGCGGGGAAGCCTACCTCGATCTCTTTGAAGCCGACCCGCAGCAGCAAGTGGTAGAACTCCAGCTTTTCTTCCAGGCTCATGGGGATCACCAGACTCTGGTTGCCGTCGCGCAGGTCCACGCTGCACCACTGGGGAGCCTTTTCAATGTGATCTTTCTCCACCCATTTGGTATGGGTGCCGGGGGCGGGGTAGTAACCGATGCTGTACTTTCTGGGATCCATTTGTCCATTCTCCTTTGCCTTGTATGGTTAAATGATTTTGAAGCCTTCGTCTTTCAGGGCCTGGGTGATCTGCTGCACGTGGTCGTAGTTTCTTGTCTCCAGGGTCAGGCGCAGATAGCAGCCGTTGATGGATTCGGTCTCGCCGTTTCGCTCGTGGTGGACGCTGGTGACGTTGCCGCCGCAGTCGGCGATGATCCGGGACACGTCCTTCAGCTGGCCCGGCTTGTCCACCAGCTCGATGAGCAGATTGGTGGTCCGGCCGGACTTCATGAGGCCCCGGTCAATGACCCGGGACAGGCTGGTCACGTCGATGTTGCCGCCGGAGACCAGGCTGACCACCCGCTTGCCCTCCAGGGGGAACTTGCGGAACATGGCCGCCGCCACGGACACCGCGCCCGCGCCCTCGGCGATCATCTTCTGCTTTTCAATCAGGGCCAGAATGGCGGCGGCGATCTCGTCCTCGGTAACCAGGGCGATGTCGTCGACGTATTGGCTGACCATTTCGTAGGTCACTTCCCCGGGCTGCTTGACGGCAATGCCGTCGGCAATGGTGGAAACCTGCTGCAGGGTCTCCCGGCAGCCGTGGTGGACGGCGTTGTACATGCTGGGGGCTCCCGCCGCCTGAACGCCGTAGACCTTCACATGGGGGCTGATGGACTTGATGGCGCAGGCTACGCCGGAGATCAGGCCGCCGCCGCCGATGGGAACGATCACCGCGTCCACGTCGTTCATCTCGTTGATGATCTCCAGGCCGATGGTACCCTGGCCGGCGATGACGTACTCGTCGTCAAAGGGGTGGACGAAGGTGTAGCCCATTTCGTCCTTGAGCTGCAAGGCCCGGTTGTAGGCGTCGTCGTAGACGCCGGGGACCAGGCAGACCTGAGCGCCGTAGCTCTTGGTGGCCTCCACCTTGGAAATGGGGGCGGTGTCCGGCAGGCAGATCAGGGAGGAAATGCCGCATTTGGAGGCCGCCAGGGCCACGCCCTGGGCGTGGTTGCCGGCGGAGCAGGCGATGACGCCCCGGGCCTTCTCCTCCTCGGAGAGCATGGCGATTTTATAGCCGGAGCCCCGGAGCTTGAAGGAGCCGGTCTTTTGCAGGTTTTCCGGCTTTAAGTAGAGCTTGCAGTCTTCCGCGATGCCGTAGGCCTTGGCCAGGGGGGTGGGGCGGATGATGTCCTTCAAAACCACGGAGGCGTGGAAGATCTTGTCAATTGTTACCATGGCGGTGTTCCTTTCCAAAATAATAGTAGAAAAAAGCCCTGCCTCTTCCCGTCAGGAAAAGAGACAGGGCTTTTACATACGATAAAAACCTTGCGGTACCACTCTTTTTGCCGTCAAAGACGGCCGCTCACGGCGATCCAGCAATCGCCCCCCGCTGTATCGGTCGGGTTCCGTCCGTCCTACTGGCTTTCGCTTTGGGATCGGCCGCTCAGAGGCCAGTATACAGCTTATCCGTCGCCGCCTCGCACCAACCGGCGGTTCTCTGATATCAGGAATTCAAGCCGCTTTTTCCTCATCCTCGCGTTTTCTGTATGTGGGTCAGATTATAGCACCTTTTCCTCCGGGTGTCAAGCCTGGAAAAACAAAAGTCTTTGACAGCGGAACGTTTTATTCCCCAATGACCTGAATCCAGCCCTCGGGGGCGGGAATGCGGCCCATCTGGATGCCGGTGAGGGTGTCGTAGAGCTTCTGGATTCCGGGACCCATGCCGGCGTAGTGGGTCAGCTTGCCGTGGTCGTCGATGGTTCCGATGGGGGAGATCACGGCGGCGGTGCCGCACAGGCCGCACTCGGCAAACTGGCCGATCTCCGCCAGCTCCACGGGACGCTCCTCCACCTCCATGCCCAGATACTCCCGGGCCACATGGATCAGGGAGCGGCGGGTGATGGAGGGCAGAATGGTGTCGGACTTGGGCGTCACCAGCTTGTTGCCCTGGATAAAGATGATGTTGGCGCCGCCGGTCTCCTCAATGTGGGTGCGGGTGGCGGAGTCCAAATAGACGTTCTCATCGTAGCCCTGCTCGTGGGCGTCGACGATGTTGGAAAGGCTCATGGCATAGTTCAAGCCCGCCTTGACGTGGCCTGTGCCTCTGGGGGCGGCCCGGTCCAGGTCGGAGATCCGGACGGTCAGGGGCTTGATGCCGCCCTTGAAGTAAGGCCCCACCGGGGTGACGAAGACCCGGAACTGATACTCGTTGGCGGGCTTGACGCCGATGATGGCGTCGCTGCCGAACATGTACGGGCGGATGTACAAGGTGGCGCCGGAGCCGTAGGGAGGCACCCACTGGGCGTTGGCCCGGACGGTCTGGACCACGGCGTCCACGAACCGGTCCTCGGGGAATACGGGCATCTGCAGCCGGGCGCAGGAGCTGGCCATGCGGGCGGCGTTCAGGTCCGGCCGGAAGCAGACGATCTTGCCGTCCTCTGTGGTATAGGCCTTCAGGCCCTCAAAGCAGGTTTGGGCATACTGCAGGACGCAGGCGCACTCGTTGATGGGGATGACGGCCTGATCGGTCAGGCAGCCCTCGTCCCATGCGCCGTCTTTGTAGTTGGACACGTAACGCAGGTCGGTTTGCACATAATTGAAGCCCAAGCTGCCCCAGTCCAGATTCTTCTTTTCCATTGTTAACACCTCTTGCGGTTAATCGCCGGAGCCGGCCCGGCGGAATGATGGCCCCGTCTGCGCCCCGGTCCGGGCGCGGGAAGCTTGTTTCCATATTCTAGCACCCCAAAAGCCCCGGGTCAATAGGTTTTGGAGAAATTTGTATTTTTCTGGCACACAAATGTCGCGTTGAAAAGGACGGGGGAAAACGGGACGCGGAATTTACAAAAAAGCTATTGACTTCAACTGACTAAAGTGGTAAAGTATCCTGTAAATGGGATCCCCATGGGGAATATGCCAAAAACCAAGCTATGACGAAAGGAACATTGACATATGGGAAAACCTCGACATCCCGGAGAAGAAGAATTTTATCAGGCGGTCCTGGCCCTTCAGACGGCTGAGGATTGCCGGGATTTTTTTGAAGACATCTGCACCATCAAGGAGCTGCAGGCCATGTGCCAGCGGTTTCGGGTGGCCTGTCTGCTGGACGGCGGCAGCAACTACCTGGAGGTTTCGGAAGCCACCGGGGCCAGTTCTGCCACCATCAGCCGGGTCAACCGCTGCCTGAACTACGGCAGCGGCTACCGGAAGGCCCTGGACAATCTGAAAAAGGCGGGAATCTATGAAAACGGAAGCGGTATGGAAAACTGAGGAACAGGCCGTATTCTCTCTGCGCAGGCTCTACCGCAGCTATGGCTACGGGCCGTACAAGCTGAGTAAATTTGAAGAATACGAGCTCTACGTGCGCAACAAGGACTTTCTGGTCTCGGACCAGATCATCACCTTCTCCAACGGCAGCGGACGGCTCATGGCGCTTAAGCCGGATGTGACGCTGTCCATTGTGAAGAACGCCCCGGATGAGCCGGGGGTGGTGCGGAAGGTGTATTACAACGAAAATGTCTACCGGGACTACCGGGAGATCTTGCAGACCGGCCTGGAGTGCGTGGGCGATCTGGGGGAATACGAGATCGCCGAGGTGGTGCTCCTGGCGGTGAAGAGCCTGGCCCTGCTGGGACAGGACTATATTCTGAACCTGTCCCACATGGGCCTGGTGGCGGCGGTGCTCAGCGCCTGCGGCATTACCGGACCCGAGGGGCGCAGGGCCATGGACTGCCTGAGACGGAAGAACCTCCACGAGCTGGAGCGGCTGTGCCGGGGCCGGGAAGGGGCCTGGGAGAAGCTGCGGGTTCTGGCGGAGAGCCGGGGCGGCGGCCAGGTCCTGGACCGAATCCGCTCGGTGCTGACCACCGGCGCGGAGCGCCAGGCCCTGGAGGAGCTTCAGGACCTGTGGAAGGTGCTGGAAACCAGCGGCTGCGGCGGCAGCATCCGGCTGGACTTCTCCGTGGGCAGCGATCTGGGCTACTACAGCGGCGTGGTCTTCCGGGGGTATCTGGCGGGCATTCCCACGGGAATCCTGTCCGGAGGCCAGTATGACAAGCTCGCCCGGAAAATGGGCAAGCGGTGCCGGGCCATCGGCTTCGCCATCTATCTGAACCAGCTGGACCAGAGCGAGAAGGAGAACAGTCTGGATGTGGACACCCTGATCCTCCACGACGGCCGGACGGACACGGCCATTCTCACCGCCGCAGCCCAGGAGGCCGCCCGGGAGGGCAGCGTCCTGGTGACCACGACCCTGCCTTCGGACCGGCACTGGGGCAGGCTCATCCGCATGGAGGGAGGGCAGAGCCAATGAAACCGTGGATTCACATCGCCCTGCCAAAGGGACGGCTGGGGGAGAAGGCCTACGGCATGCTGAAGGCCGCCGGGTATCCCTGCCCCGCCATTGAGGACCCTGGCAGAAAGCTGATTTTCGAAAACCCGGACCTGGGGGTGCGCTACTTCTGGGTCAAGCCCTCGGATGTTTCCATCTATGTGGAGCGGGGGGCGGCGGATCTGGGCATTGTGGGCAAGGACATTCTGCTGGAGTACCAGCCCGACGTCTACGAGCTGGCGGACCTGGGCATCGGCAAATGCCGCATGGCCGTGGCCGGAAAGAAGGACTTCCGGGACCCGGTGGGCCAGACCCTGAAGGTGGCCACCAAGTTTCCCAACATCACCCGCGGCTACTACGCCGGCAAGTGCCGGGACATTGACATCATCCACCTCAACGGCTCCATTGAACTGGCGCCCATTCTGGGTCTGAGCCATGTGATCGTGGACATTGTGGAGACGGGGACCACCCTGCGGGAGAACGATCTGCAGGTCTATGAGCAGATTGTAACCATCAGCGCCCGGCTGATTGCCAACGTTGCCAGCTACCAGTTCAAGGACGAGGCAGTCAACCGGGTCCTCGGCTGCCTGGAAAAACAGAAGGAGGACGTGAAATGATCCGAATCATGAAATACGGCCAGGTGTCCAACAGCGAGATTTTCGCCCGGGCGGTCCCTCAGACCGACGTGGCCGGAACCGTGGCCGGGATTCTGGCCCGGGTCCGTGAGGACGGGGACCTGGCCTTGAAGGAATATACAAAGCGGTTTGACGGCGCGGACCTGGAACAGCCGGCGGTCTCCCGGGAGGAGATGGAGGCGGCGCTGGAGCAGGTGGAGCCGGAATTTCTGAAGGTGCTGGAGCAGGCGGCGGAGAATATCCGCGCCTTCCACAGCCGTCAGGTCCGCGGCAGCTTCATTCTGGCGGACCGGCCGGGCATGGTCCTGGGCCAGAAGGTGACGCCCATTGAGAAGGTGGGCCTCTATGTACCCGGAGGCACCGCCGCCTACCCCTCCACGGTGCTCATGGACGCCATTCCGGCCAAGATCGCCGGGTGTCCCCAGGTGGTCATGGTGACCCCGCCGGGGAAGGACGGGAAGGTGAACCCGGCCATTTTGGCGGCGGCCAAGACCGCCGGGGTGGACCGGGTGTTCAAGGTGGGCGGGGCTCAGGCCATTGCCGCCCTGGCCTATGGCACGCAGTCGGTACCCAAGGTGGATAAGATCGTGGGACCGGGGAACGCCTTCGTGGCCGAGGCCAAGAAGCAGGTCTTCGGCCTGGTGTCCATCGACATGATTGCCGGACCCAGCGAGATTCTGGTCATCGCCGACGGGAAGAGCGACCCGGCCCATGTGGCCGCGGACATGCTCAGTCAGGCGGAACACGACCGGCTGGCCAGCGCGGTTCTCATCACCGACAGCGAAGCGCTGGCCCAGGCGGTGAGCCGGGAACTGGAGCGGCAGCTGCCCGCCCTTCCCAGAGCGGACATAGCCAGAGCCTCCATTGAAAACGGCGGCAAGATCATCGTTGCCGGGGATCTCATGACCGGCATTGAAATCGCCAACGAGATCGCCCCGGAGCACCTGGAACTGATGGTGGACGACCCCTTTGCCTACCTGGACGCCATTCGCAACGCCGGTTCCGTTTTCCTGGGCAGACACTGTCCCGAGGCCCTGGGGGACTACTTCGCCGGACCCAACCACACCCTGCCCACCAGCGGCACCGCCCGGTTCTCCAGCCCCCTCAGCGTGGACGACTTTGTGAAGAAGACCCAATTCACCTACTATACCCCCCAGGCTCTGACGGCGTGCGCCGGGGAGATTGCCCGGTTCGCCCGGAAGGAAGGGCTGGAGGCCCATGCCAGAAGCGTTCTGATCCGACAGGAGGAGGGCCTATGAGCCGTTTTCTCAGTGAAAAATACCGGGGCCTGGAGGCCTACACCCCGGGAGAACAGCCCCGGGACATGCACTACATCAAGCTCAACACCAACGAATCCCCCTTTCCCCCCGCGCCCGAGGTGACGGCGGTTTTGAACCGGGAACAGGGGAACCTGCTGCGGCTGTACCCGGACCCCACGGCCAAGACATTGAAGCAGAAGCTGGCAAAGCTATACGGCGTGGAGCCGGAGAACGTATTTCTGTCCAACGGCTCCGACGAGACGCTGAACTTTGCCTTTATGGCCTACGGAGAGAAAGGGGCGGTGTTTCCGGACATCACCTACGGGTTTTACCAGGTCTATGGGGACCTGTACGGCATGGACTGCGCCCAGATTCCCCTGAAAGAGGACTTTACCCTGGACTACCGGGACTACTGCCAACGGGGAAAGCTGGTGGTCATTGCCAATCCCAACGCCCCCACGGGCATGAGCATTCCCGTCAAGCAGATCCGCCGGATTCTGGAGACCAACCGGGACTCCCTGGTCCTCATCGACGAGGCCTATGTGGACTTCGGCGGGGAGACCTGCCTGCCCCTGCTGCGGGGCTTTGACAATCTGCTGGTTGTGCGCACTTTCTCCAAGTCCCGGTGCCTGGCAGGCGGGCGGCTGGGCTACGCCTTCGGCAGCCCTGAGGTGGTCGAAGATCTGGAGAAGCTGCGCTACTCCACCAATCCCTACAACATCAACCGCCTGACCCTGGCCCTGGGGGAGGCCACCGTGGACGCCGAGGGCTACTACCAGGACTGCTGCACCCGGATCATCCGCAGCCGCCGGTGGACCGAGGAGAAGCTGAAGGAATTGGGCTTTCACGTCCTGCCCAGTCAGGCCAACTTCCTCTTCGCCGCCAGTAACCGGATCGGCGGGGAAGAACTGTACCGGGAGCTGAAGCGGCGGGGAATCCTGGTCCGGCACTTTACAAAGCCGCGGATTTGCCAGTACAACCGGATCACCATCGGCACCCAGGAGCAGATGGAGATCTTTGTGGACACCGTAAAGGAAATCATATGGGGAGGGACCTATGAGAACCTATAAGCTGACCCGGACCACCCGGGAGACGGACATCCGGCTGCGGCTGGAGCTGGACGGCACAGGCAAGAGCGTCGTGGACACGGGCTGCGGCTTTCTGGACCACATGCTGACCCTCTTCGCCGCCCACGGACGCTTTGACCTGGAGGTCAAGTGCCTGGGGGATACCCAGGTGGACGACCACCACAGCGTGGAGGACATCGGCATCTGCCTGGGTACGGCCTTCCGGGAGGCGCTGGGAGACAAGCGGGGTATCCACCGCTACGGCAGCTTCCTGCTGCCCATGGACGAGGCCCTGATCCTGGCGGCTGTGGACCTCTCCGGCCGCAGCTGCCTGTGCTACGGTCTGGAGATCCCCACGGAAAAGATCGGCAGCTTTGACACGGAGCTGGTGGAGGAGTTTTTTCTGGCCTTCGTCCGCTGCTGCCCCATGAGCCTGCACGTAAAGCAGCTGGCGGGGAAGAATTCCCACCACATTGTGGAGGGGGCCTTCAAGGCCCTGGGACGGGCCATGAAGCAGGCCGTGGCGCCGGACGGCACGGACCAGATCCCGTCTACCAAGGGGGTGCTGTAATGGTCGGCATTGTGGACTACGGCGTGGGGAATCTGTTTTCCCTGGGCTCCTCCTTCCGGGCCATCGGCCGGGAGGCTGCCGTCAGCTCCGATCCGGAGGTCCTGGCCAAGGCGGACCGGCTGGTCCTGCCCGGCGTAGGGGCCTTCCGGGACGCGGCGCAGAAGCTGCGGGCCTCGGGGCTGGACAAATTCGTGAAGGAACAGACGGCGGCGGGGAAGCCCATGCTGGGCATCTGCCTGGGCATGCAGCTGCTGTTTGAGGAGAGCCATGAGTACGGGGTCCACCGGGGCCTGGGCCTGCTGCCGGGCCGGGTGGTGGCCATGGACGGGCGGCTGCCCGGGGAGCTGAAGATCCCCCACATGGGCTGGAACCGGCTTCAGGTGAGCCGGGGGCGGCTTTTAAAGGACGCCGACGGGCAGTACGTCTACTTCGTCCACTCCTTCTTTGCCGAGGGCTGCGAAGAGGCTCTGTCCGCGGTGACGGACTACGGCATACCCATCACCGCCGCGGTGGAAAAGGACAATCTCTTCGGCTGCCAGTTCCACCCGGAAAAGAGCGGCGCCGCGGGCCTTTCCATTCTGCGGACATTCTGTGAACTTTAGGAGGCGGGCTTATGTACATTTATCCTGCCATTGACCTTTACGCGGGTCAGGCCGTGCGGCTGTACCGTGGGGATTATGCCCAAATGACGGTGTACAGCCCGGACCCGGCCCAGGTGGCCCGGGACTTTGCCCATGCCGGGGCCAAACACATCCATCTGGTGGACCTGGAGGGGGCCAGAACCGGCAAGCCGGAAAATCTGGCCGCTGTCCGCTCCGTCCTGGAAGCCGCGCCCCTGTTTTCCCAGGTGGGCGGCGGCATCCGCGGCATGGAGACGGTGAAGACCTATCTGAACGCCGGAGTGGACCGGGTGATCCTGGGAACGGCGGCGGTGACGGACCCGGACTTTCTCAAAGAGGCGCTGGACGCTTACGGCAGCCGGATCGCCGTGGGGGTGGATCTGAAGGACGGCTTTGTGGCCATCAAGGGATGGACCGAGACCTCGCCTCTGGAGGCGGAGGCGTTCTTCGGACGCATGGAGGACCTGGGGGTGCGCACGGTCATCTGCACGGACATCTCCCGGGACGGGGCCATGGAGGGGACCAACCGGGACCTGTACCGGCGGCTCTCCCAGCGGTTTTCCATCGACCTGATCGCCTCCGGCGGCGTGTCCACCCTGGAGGATGTGAAGGCCCTGCGGCAGATGGGCCTCCACGGGGCCATCATCGGCAAGGCGTACTATCTGGGGGCCATTGACCTGGGCCAAGCGATGGAGGCGGCGCGATGATTACAAAACGGATCATACCCTGCCTGGACGTGCGCAACGGACGGGTGGTGAAGGGGACCAATTTTCAGGGGCTTCAGGACGTGTCCAGTCCCGTGGAGCTGGGAAGGTACTACTCCGAAAACGGGGCCGACGAGCTGGTGTTTTACGACATCACCGCCTCCGCTGAGGGCCGGAAGCTGTTTACGGACATTCTGACCGAAGTGGCGGCCACCATTTTCATTCCTTTGACCGTAGGCGGCGGCATCAACACCCTGGAGGACTTCGACCGGGTGCTCAAATGCGGCGCCGACAAGGTCAGCGTAAACTCCGGGGCCATCCGGAATCCGGACCTGGTCCGGGAGGCCGCCCGGCTGTACGGAGACCAGTGCGTGGTCCTGTCCGCCGACGTCAAGCGGGTGGCGGGTCAGTTCCGGGTCTTTGCCAAGGGCGGCCGGGAGGACACGGGCATGGAGGCCCTGGCCTGGATTCGACGCTGTGTGGACAACGGGGCCGGAGAGGTGGTCCTGAACTCCATCGACACCGACGGAGTCAAGGGGGGCTTTGACCTGGAGATGCTGGAGGCGGTGAGCAATGCTGTGGACGTGCCGGTGATCGCCTCCGGCGGCGCCGGGTGTGAGGGGGATTTTGTGAAGCTGTTTCAGACCCTGCCCAAGGTGGACGCGGGGCTGGCGGCCTCCATCTTCCACTTCGGCCAGGTGCAAATTCCCCATCTGAAGGGGACATTGAAAGAAAACGGAATTTTGGTGAGGATTTGATATGCTGGAAAAGGAAAAACTGAAATTTGACGACCGGGGCCTGATCCCCGCCGTGGTCATGGACGACGAGACCGGGGACCTGCTGACCCTGGCGTACATGAACCGGGAGAGCCTGGACATCTCCCTGGAGAAGGGGCTGACCTGCTTCTGGAGCCGGTCCAGGCAGGAACTGTGGCTGAAGGGGGAGACCAGCGGCAACTACCAGCACATCGTCTCCATCACCGCCGACTGCGACTGCGACGCCCTGGAGGTTCGGGTGAAGAAGGACGGACCGGCCTGCCACCTGGGGACCGACTCCTGCTTTACGAACCCGGTCATGGGGCGCAAGCGGGAGAAGTTCCAGCTGGAGGGCCTGTATCAGCTGCTCCTGGACCGGAAGAAGACCCTCCCCCAGGGCTCCTACACCACCTACCTGTTCCAGAAGGGCCTGGACAAGATCCTGAAGAAGGTGGGCGAGGAGAGCACGGAGGTCATCATTGCCGGCAAGGCCCGGGACCGGGCGGAGACGGTGTACGAGATCGCGGACCTGTGCTACCATGTGCTGGTGCTCATGGCGGAGCTGGGCATCGAGCCTGCCGAAATCCGCCGGGAGCTGGAAAGCCGCCACGTCATTGACCACAAGGTCAAGCAGGAGAAGATGACGAAATAGAGAAATGCCCTCCGGCCGCCCAATGGGGGGATAGCGAATCAGAAAAATCCCGCCTGCGGCATCTGCCAGGCGGGAGAATGTATGTTGCCATGGTTGACGGTCAAATTGCCGGATGCGTGGCCCTGGCAAGGACGGATGACGATTACTGCGAAATCAAAAGGCTGTACGTCAGACCGGAATTCCGGGGCCGGCACATAAGCCGGATATTGCGCGACAGGGTCATAGGGGACGCCAGGGCGATCGGATACCAATATATGCGCCTGGATACCTTTCCGTTTATGAAGGACGCGATCCGGCTGTATGAGAAATACGGATTTGCCTGCATTCCGAGATATAACGATAATCTCGCTGAAAACGCCGTGTTTATGCAGCTGGCCCTGTGAAGGCGCGCGGAGCGGCGTCGGGGCCTGTCCGCGGCTGCCCGGTCAGGGTGTATCCGTATCACATGACCGGGAAATGGAAAGGGGCATGGCCGAAGCCATGCCCCTTTCGCGTAATACGAAATTTCTTTGCCTCCTGCCGGTTTTGGCAGGGGGCTGCCCTTACCGGCAAAGCGCTGATGAAACCGGCAAAAACGGATGCCGAAGGTTCAGAAATTGGAGGAAACCCGCACTGGGCCGAAGGCGGCGGACTCGGAGATTCCCTAGGCGGGAAGGCGGTCGGCGTGGACCTGGCGGCGGTAGACGATCAGCAGGGCCGCCATCTGGCACAGGAAGGTCAGGCTCCAGGAAATGGCGTAGGACAGATACAGACACTGGGGGGTGTGGAACTGAGGGATCTGGAAGATGGTGTAGATCCAGCCGATCCGGAAGCCGCAGACGCCCAGCACGGAGATCACCATGGGGATGAAGGAGGCGCCCAGACCCCGGAGGGCGCCGGTGGACACGTCCATAAGGCCGCACAGGAAGTAGGGCAGACAGATATAGGCCAGCCGGATCATGCCGTAGCCGATGGCCTCGGCGGAGTCGGTGATGTAGATGGACAGCAGCTGAGGACCGAAGGCCCAGGCCAAGGCTCCGGTGGCAATGCCCACCACCGTGACGCTGGCCAGGCAGATCCACAGAATCCGGTAGACCCGCTTGTACTGCCGGGCGCCGGCGTTTTGGCCGATGAAGTTCACGGCGGTCTGGTGGAAGGCGTTCAGGCACACGTAGACGAAGCCCTCGATGTTGGCGGCGGCGGCGTTGCCGGACATGAACACCTGGCCGAAGGAGTTGACCGAGGACTGGATCATCACGTTGGAGATGGAGAACAGGGAACTCTGGATTCCGGCGGGCAGGCCGATGCGGATCATCTTGGTCAGCTGGATCTTGTGGAAGCCCATATGGGACAGGATCAGCTTGCAGGCGTCGCCGCGCCGCATGAGGCTGATGACCACCAGCACGGCGGAGACGGCCTGAGAAATGGTGGTGGCCAGGGCCACGCCGGCCACGTTCATGTGGAATACCGTGACGAAAAACACATTGAGCAGCACGTTCAGGATGCCGGCAACGAACAGGAAGACCAGAGGGCTCTTGGTATCTCCCGCGGCCCGGAGAATGGAGGCGCAGAAGTTATAGACCATGGTGAAGGTGACGCCGGCGAAGTAGATCTTCATATACACCGCCGACAGGGGCAACACGTCCTCCGGAGTACCCATCATCCGCAGGAAGGTCTCGGAGAGGCAGACGCCCAGGACGGTCAGAATCACACCGCTGACGATGGCCATAGGCAGGGCGGTGTGGACCGTGTTGTGCACGGCCTGCTCCTCCTGGCTGCCCAGACCGTGGGCCACGCAGACGCCCGCGCCCACGCTCAGTCCGATGAAGAAGTTGACCAGCAGGTTGGTGATGGAGCCTGTAGCGCCAACGGCGGCCACGGAGATGCTGCCGCAGAACCGGCCCACCACGATCAGATCCGCGGCGTTGAACAGCAGCTGCAGCAGGCTGGTCAGAATGATGGGGATTGTGTAGACCACGATGTTCTTCAGCAAGGGACCACGAAGCATGGCCTGGCTTGTGCTTTTCAAAGACGATGCACCCTTTCCAAAAATATTTTCGCGTTAAGGAGGCTCTGCCCGCGCAAGGCTGGCAGAGCCAAAAATATTTCCGGATCCTATTATAGTACGGTTTTGGAAAAGCGCAAGCCCCGGAATACAAAAATGGCGAAATCCGTCAGATGCCAAACAGACGCGGGCCCAAACCCCGCTTTTTCAGGGCATAATATACAACGGCGCCGGGAACCAGCAGAACGGCCAGCTCGCCCAGGGCCACATAGAAGGCGTTGAGCCAGAAGCCGCCGCCGACGTACACAGACAGCTCCCAGCCCACCAGCACGGCGTTGGTCAGGGCGGGCATGAGCATGCCGGCCAGGGGATACCCCTTCACCGTGAGCTTCCGGGTCATCCACATGAACTGGGCGGCCAGCAGAGTGGCCAGGGTGCCAACCAGGAAGTCCAGGGGCAGGGTGGCGGAGTAGGTCAGGTTAAAGACCAGGCAGCCCAGGGCCAGCCCGGGTACGGCGGCGGGAGTAAAGAAGGCCAGTACGCACAGGGCCTCAGACATGCGCATCTGGATCATCCAGGTGGCGGAGCCGGGAAGGAGCAGGTTCTGCAGATGGGTCAGCGCCGCGTACAGGGCGGCGATGATGGCGGCGTGGGTGAGAAAACGGGTGTGGTTTTTCATGGGAAAATTCTCCTTAAAACAGAAAATGGGCGCAGTTCGCGCCCATAACAAAACAAAACGGGCGCAAAAGCGCCCATCCAAAGTCCCTAGTTTTGTTTACCGACAGGATGGTCACGAACTGTCCTATGAAGTTACCGGATGATTATACTCCACCAGGGACCGTTTGTCAATGGCCGCTGCCCCGCGAATCGCGGCGAAAAGCGGGTAAGAGGGAAAATCTTCTTGCCCGCTTTTTCTCCGGCGCTCCCGGCATGGGCAAAAACCGGAACCATAACGAAACACAGCCGTCAGGTTCAGATTAGAAATTCACCTAAGGCGGGGATGATTTTCTTGATTTCCGTATGGGTGGTGTTGATGCATAAATCATAGTTGGCTTTATCGCCCCAGTTTTGTTCTGTGTAGAATTGGTAATAACGCGCCCTTTTCTTATCGATCGCTATAATCTTTTGCTGCAGCGCTTTGTCTGTCATCGCTGCCGCGTCCGCGCCTTTTTCCCGGCAGCGCGTAATTTTGGAACGCATATCTGCATATATAAACAGACGAAAAGGTTTCAGATCCCGCAAAATGTAGTCCGCGCATCGGCCTACAATCACGCAATCCGATCGCTCTGCCGCTTCCTGTATCATGCTGCTCTCCTGAATATAAAAGCTTAGATTTTTTGTAACTACGTGATTTGTCGGAAGGCCAAACGCGCGGGCCGTTGTAATTGGGAGCAGCGGAAGCGGGCGTTCTGCTGCCATATAGCCTGAAGCAGCATCTGCTGCGCAATAGCGGACGGATTTAAACTGTCAAAAAAACTTGCTGTTAACGTGGTACCGAATAAAAGCCACATATTTTTTCACTCCTTATAAATATAAGCAGGCCAGCGTTTGAGTAACGCTGGCCTACTACACAATAAAATGAAACCCCGGCGGGCTGATTTTACGGTTTATTCTGTTGCCTTTTTGCTTTTACAAGTTCTATCTCCTCTTTTCCCGTTACATGGCCATTGCCATTTCCGGCATTCAAAGAGGCTTCCACCGGCGGCACGGTGATTTTTTTGCCTCGTTGAATTCATGCACCCCGATAAAAAACGCTTATTTTTACTCCTTCAATGGCCTAACGGAGCAAAAATAAGCGTTTCTCGGCAGAAATATGGTTTCGATTATCATATCACAAGCTGAATGGCAAGTCGATCATTTTTTGATCGGCTTTAAACAACAGAAATTGCAGAGAAAACGTACCGGCTCAGAAACCTGCGCGCCCTTGGCTCGCCCCTTGGGGTGCAGACTGACGCAAGCTGATAAGCATTAAAATTTATAATTTCAATCAAGAAACAGTCTGAAACAGGCCGAAACGGCATAGCCGAAGCTATGCCGTTTCCTGAAAAACTTATGGAGCAGGCCCTGAAGGCCGCGGTTTTGATTATGCCAGGTAGATGGCCTTGCAGGCCAGCATGGTCTCGTAGCAGTCCAGCTTGGACACCAGCTCCATGGGTGCGTGCATGCTCAGCACCGGCACGCCGGCGTCCACGGTGACGATGTTCCGGTTGGCCATGTAGGCCGCCACGGTGCCGCCGCCGCCCTGGTCCACCTTGCCCAGGGTCGCCAGCTGCCAGATGACGCCGGCCTTGTCCAGGGTGGAACGGACGTGGCCCATGGCCTCGGCGGAGGCGTCGGAGGCGCCGCCCTTGCCACGGGAGCCGGTGTACTTGCAGATGGCAACACCGTAGTTTACGAAGGCGTTGTTCCGCTTGTCACAGGTCTCGGGGAAGTTGGGGTCGAAGGCGTTGGACACGTCGGCGGACAGGCAGAAGGAGGCGGCGAAGCAGTCGGAGAGCTTCACGCCCTGGGCGTCGCACAGGGCGCCCATGAAGTGCTCAAAGTAATGGCTCTGCATGCCGCTGACGCCTACGGAGCCGATCTCCTCCTTGTCCGCCAGAACGCACACGGCGGTCTTCTCCGGGGTCTCCAGGGCGAACAGGGCCTCCAGCTCGGCATAGGCGCAGACCCGGTCGTCGTGGCCGTAGGCGCCGATGAGGCTCCGGTCCAGGCCCACCTCCCGGCTCTTCCCGGCGGGGACCGCCACCAGCTCGGCGGACTGGAAGTCGGATTCGATGAGGCCGTATTTCTCGTTGAGCAGCTGCATGACGTGCAGCTTCACCAGGTCGGAGCCCTCGCCCGACAGGGGAGCGGTACCCAGGATCACGTTGAGCTGTTCGCCCTCGATGCCCTTGGCCAGAGGCTTCTGCATCTGATCGGCGGCCAGGTGGGGCAGCAGGTCGGAGACCATGAGCACCGGGTCCGCCGGGTCCTCGCCGATGTGGACGCAGATCAGGCTGCCGTCCTTGCGGTACACCGTGCCGTGGAGGGCCAGGGGAATGGTGGGCCACTGGTACTTTTTGATGCCGCCGTAGTAGTGGGTCTTAAAGTAGGCGATCTCAGTGTCCTCGTACAGGGGGGTGGGCTTGATATCCAGCCGGGGGGAGTCCACGTGGGCGGCGCAGATGTTGGCGCCCTCGCTCAGGGGCTTGGCGCCCACCACGGCCAGGGCAATGGCCTTGCCGCGGTTGTTGTAGTAGATCTTGTCGCCGGGCTTGGCATCCATGCCGGGGATGAAGGGCTGAAAGCCCCGCTTCTCGGCCTCCCGGACGGCCCAGGCGGTGGCCTCCCGCTCGGTTTTGGCCTGGTCCAGGAAGTCCATGTACCGGCGGCAGTAGGCGTTCATTTCCGCGGTCTGGTCCTCGGTCAGCCGGGTCAGGCCGTTGACAGGCTTCATCAGCAGTTGTTCGCGCAGTTCTTCGGTGGTCATAAGCGGAATTCTCCTATCTATCTATACTATATTTCAGTTTTTTGTTCCGGAGCGGCTGCGCCGATCCGGCGCAGAAAGGCCCGGCAGCGCAGGGAGAAATCCTCCCGGGTGCCGTCGTTGTGCAGTGTGTAGTCGCATTTTTCCCGGAACCAAGCTTCGTCGTGCTGGGCGGCGATCCGCTTTTGGGCGTATTCCCTGGAAATGCCGTCCCGAGCCATGAGCCGCCGAATCCGGTCCTCCACCGGGGCGGTGACGGCTACGGTCACGTGGCACAGCGAAGCCAGGCCGCCTTCAAACAGGCCGATGGCGTCGATGGCGGCCAGAGACGGGGCACCGGCCAGACGAGACAGGACCGCCGCCCTCACAGCTCCGTGGGTGATCCGGTTCAGGTCCGCCAGGGCTTGGGGGTCGGAAAAGACGATGGCTCCCAGCTTTTTCCTGGCCAGGCCCCCGCCGTTCACCGTGCCGGGGAACCGGGCTTCGATGGCAGCCAGAAGGGCCGGGTCCTCCTGAAGCAGCCGGTGGTAGATCTCGTCGCAGTCCAGCACCAGGCCGCCCAGGTCCCGGATCTCGTTGAGCAGGGTGGTCTTGCCGCAGCCGGTGCCGCCGGTGATGCCCAGGATCATAGCTCAGCCTCCGCGTCCACGATGTGGAAGGCGGCGGCCTTCTTCAGACGATTCTGGACCGCGTAGGCCACCCCGCCGCCCACGGGGCATCGGGCGTAGACCTGGTGGATGCCGGGGTCGTCCAGCTCCCGCAGGGCCGCGAAAAGTCCGGCGGACAGGGTATTCACGTCCGCCTCCAGCCCGTAGGCCAGGGGGGCGCAGCCTTCGTACAGGGGAAGCTCCTCCTGAAAGCACAGGACCCGGTCTCCGGGAGTAAAGTGCCGCCGGATGTAGGCCGCCGCCTTCTCCCGGCTGCCGGAGACGATGACCACAGGCTCCGAAGGGGCGTAGTGCCGGTACTTCATGCCCGGGGCCTTTACCACGGCGTCCTTGTCGATCTGGGCGGTGACGGCCTTGTCGATAACCAGGTCTCCCAGGACGGCGGTCAGCTGCTCCGGGGTAATGCCGCCGGGGCGCAGAAGCCGGGGCCGCTCCTCGGTCAGGTCCACGATGGTGGACTCCACCCCCACACGGCAGGGGCCTCCGTCCACAATGGCGGCGATCCTGCCATCGTGGTCGTGGAGCACATGCTGGGCGGTGGTGGTGGAGGGCTTGCCGGAGAGGTTGGCGGAGGGGGCGGCAATGGGGACCCCGGACAGGCGGATGATCTGCCGGGTGACTTCATTGTCCGGGCAGCGGACGGCCACGGTGTCCAGGCCGCCGGTGGTGGCCTTGGGGACCACGGAACGGGCAGGCAGCACCATGGTCAGAGGACCGGGCCAGAAGGCCTCGGCCAGATCGTAGGCCTTCTGGGGAATGCGGTGGCACAGCTGCTCGATCTGCTCCGGACCCCAGATGTGCAGGATCAAGGGGTTGTCCTGGGGACGGCCCTTGGCCCGGAAGATTCCGGCGACTGCCGCCTCGTTCAGACCGTCGGCGCCCAGGCCGTATACGGTTTCTGTGGGAATGGCCACCAGCTGGCCCTGACGGATCAGGTCGGCGGCGATCCGCGGGGTGCCGGGGTCCGCGGCGGGTAGGATTCGGGTCTGCATGGATTACCTCCAAGTGAAAAGGGCATCCGCGAAGCCGCAGATGCCCGGAACATGCCTTTGGAATTTACACGGTGGGCTGATTTGCCGCCTCGATGATCTTGACGAACTTCTCGGGCACCAGGGAAGCGCCGCCGATGAGGCCGCCGTCGATGTCGGGCTGGGCCAGCAGCTCGTAGGCGTTCTTCTCGTTCATGGAGCCGCCGTAGAGGATGGAGATCGCCCGGGCGTTCTTGGAGCTGTAGAGCTTGCGCACCACGGTGCGGATCATCTCACAGACTTCCTCAGCCTGCTCGGGAGTGGCGGTCAGGCCGGTGCCGATGGCCCAGATGGGTTCGTAGGCGATGATGACCTTGCGGATCTTGTCCTCGGGAACGTCCTTCAGCCCCAGCTTGATCTGCATGGTGATCCACTCGGCGGTGACGCCGTTCTGCCGCTGATCCAGGCTCTCGCCGCAGCACATGATGGGGATCAGGCCGGCGTTCAGGGCGGCCAGGACCTTGGCGCTGACATCGGCGTCGGTCTCTCCCATGGCGCGGCGCTCGGAGTGACCGATGATCACATATTTACAGCCGGCGTCGGTGAGCATGGAAGTGGAGATCTCACCGGTGTAAGCGCCGGAGGGATTGGCGTTGCAGTTTTCCGCGCCGATGCCCACCCGGGTCTCACGCATGGCGCGGACAGCGGCGGGGATGCACACGGCAGGGACGCACAGGGCCACGTCGCACCAACGGCCCTTGGGCATGATGGCCTTCAGCTGGGTCATGAACTCTTTGGTCTCGGAGGGGGTCTTGTTCATCTTCCAGTTGCCAGCGATAACGGTCTTGCGGTATTTTCTGTTCATTTTTTCATGTTCTCCTTTATTGTCATACCATCGGATCCGGTGCGGCATCCGATGCTGGGGGCGGGGTCGGACCGGCGGAAAAAAGTCTGCGGTTCGCGCGTTTCCGGCAGGAAACGCGGCCGGTGCGCCTGCCGCCGGGCAGGCGCATCGGCGGGAGGATTCAGGTTGGGGAAATTACTTATCTTCCAGGCAGGCAATGCCGGGCAGCTCCAGGCCTTCCAGGAACTCCAGGGAGGCGCCGCCGCCGGTGGAGATGTGGGTGATCTTGTCGGCAAAGCCCAGCTGCTCGCAGGCAGCGGCGGAGTCGCCGCCGCCGACGATGGTCACAGCGTCGGAATCGGCCAGAGCCTGGGCCATGGCGATGGTGCCCTTGGCCAGAGTGGGGTTCTCGAACACGCCCATGGGGCCGTTCCAGACCACGGTCTTGGCGTTCTTTACGGCGTCGGCGAACAGGGCGCAGGTCTTCTCGCCGATGTCCAGGCCCTCCTTGTCGTCAGGGATGGCGTCGGCGTTCACGGTGGAGACGGCGATGGGGCCGTCAATGGGAGAGGGGAAGCTGTCGGCAACCACCACGTCCACAGGCAGCAGGAGCTTGACGCCCTTGGCCTCGGCCTTGGCCATCATTTCCTTGCAGTAGTCGATCTTGCTCTCGTCCAGCAGGGACTTGCCCACGGTGCAGCCCTTGGCGGCCTGGAAGGTGTAGGCCATGCCGCCGCCAATGATCAGGGTGTCCACCTTCTCCAGCAGGTTGTTGATGACGTTGAGCTTGTCGGAGACCTTGGCGCCGCCCAGGATGGCCACGAAGGGACGCTCGGGATCGGCCAGGGCCTTGCCCATAATGGACACTTCCTTCTGAACCAGGAAGCCGCTGACGGCGGGCAGGTAGTCGGCCACGCCGGCGGTGGAGGCGTGGGCCCGGTGGGCGGTGCCGAAGGCGTCGTTGACGAAGATATCGGCCATGGAAGCCAGAGCCTTGCTCAGGGCGGGATCGTTCTTGGTCTCGCCCTTCTCGAAGCGGGTGTTCTCCAGCAGCATGACGTCGCCGTCGTTCAAAGCGGCAGCCTTGGCCTTGGCGTCCTCACCGGCCACGTCGGAGGCCATGACGACTTCTTTGCCCAGCAGCTGGCTCAGCCGGTCGGCAACCACCTTCAGGCTCAGCTCACTCTTGTACTCGCCCTTGGGCTTGCCCATGTGGGAGCACAGGATGACCTTGGCATTGTGCTCGACCAGGTAGCGGATGGTGGGCATGGCGGCAACGATACGCTTATCAGAAGTGATGACGCCGTTCTTGGTGGGAACGTTGAAGTCGCAGCGGCACAGGACCCGCTTTCCGGATACGTCGATGTCTTCGATGGATTTCTTGTTGTAATTCATGGTTCGTCCTCCAAAAAGAAAAAATGAATGGATCAATAAAAGAATATCAGATACCGGTCCGGGACCGGTATGGGAACTACCCCCGCATTTTGCCGAAGTCCTGAAGGCCCGGAAAGGAGAGCTGACGCAGGGCCTCAAAAACGGTGACGGCCACGGCGTTGCTCAGGTTCAGGCTTCGGGCATCCTGGCGCATGGGGATCCGCAGGCACGCGTCGTAATGCCGGGCCAGGAAGTCCTCAGGCAGGCCCTTGGTCTCCTTGCCGAAGAACAGGTAGCATCCGTCGGCAAATTCGGCCTCGGTATAGCACCGGGGAGCCTTGGTGGACAGGCACCACATCTGACGGACGTCGTTGTTCGCGAAGAAGTCCTCCAGATTGGCGTAGTCGAAGACCTCCACCATGTGCCAGTAGTCCAGCCCCGCCCGCCGGACGGCGCGCTCGGAGATGTCAAAACCCAGGGGACGGATCAAATGGAGCCGCGATCCGGTGGCGGCACAGGTCCGGGCGATGTTGCCGCAGTTTTGGGGAATCTCAGGTTCCACCAATACGATATTGAGCAAATCTCATCACCTCAAACGTCTTTGCCGCCGGATTTTTGCCTCAAATCCGCTCGTTACCTATTGTAAGACAATCGAAAGGTAAAATCAATCTTAAAAATCCGGTATTTTGAACTTTTTGATACTATTCACATAAAAATGCTGTAGGAATAGAGAAATTTGTGAAAATTGCAGAAGTTGACATAAATACGGGAAAAACCGGAAAAAACCGAAAAAAGGTCCTGGGTTTCCGGCGGCATTCGCCGATTTTCGCGGGAGGAGGGGGGCGCCCCCGGAAGGCGGGCGGGAAAGGGGGCTGCCGGGGCGGGGAGGGGACGGAAAAACCCGGCGCCTGCGAAAGTCGCGCAGACGCCGGGGAGCGGTTCGATCCGGGATCAGCCGGCTGCCAGGAGTAGCTGACCGCCGTTGGCATGCCAGGTGCAGCCGATGGCCGTCAGCTGCTGGTCGTTGGTCAGGGAAGCGTCCAGCCGCAGCACAAGCTGTGTGTCGTCCTCCAGACCGGAGACGGGGAAGGAGACGCCGGCCAAATCCACTTCGTACAGGCCGTCGGTGGTGCGCTCGGGCAGGGTCAGGGAGGCCTTGGCTACGTCGGCTCCGTCGCAGCTCAGGACCAGTATGGCCTCCTGGCAGGCAATGGTCTGTCCGGCATCGGAGATCTTGGGCAGTTGAATCCGGGCGGTGCCGTCGGTGATGGTCAGATTGCCGTCCTGGGAATCGGAGGCGGAAACCGTCACGTCACAGAAGGCGTTCAGAGAGGAGCCCAGGTTGATCAGGGCTTCATCGGTGGGATTGGTGGGGGTGTTCACATCCACTTCCAGGGTCTGTCCGTCGGCGGCGCTGAGGACCACATAGTAGCAGTAGCCGTCAGCGGCGTTGAGCTCGGCTTCGGCGGTGAACTGGGTGCCGTCCCACTGGCAGACCTCATTGGCGGCCTCGTCGCCCTCCAGGCGGACCACAAAGGCGGCGCTGAGGCCTTCGGAATAGCTGTTGGGGGTGGCGGACAGATGGACCGTGGCGCCGTTGGGGCTGCTCCAGGTGGTGGTGCTCAGGCTCCAGCCGGAAAGGCCCAGAGTCTGGCTTTCAGGGTCGGCGGACACGCCGGCGGTGTCCTGGGTGGGCTGCTCGTTGCCGCAGCCGGTAAAGGTCAGACAGAACACGGCGAACAGAGCCGCCAGAATGCGGATAGGACGTCTGCGCATGGGGATTCCTCCTTTATCTATGGATCCTTCCGTGGTGTGAGATTCGGTTGCTGGATATGATTACTTATTATAATACAAATATTTACGTTTTGCAACCTTTTGTAAAATTTTTTTGGAACGCCTTCCCAAGAGGAAACCGCCGGCGCTGTTCAGCACCGGCGGCAGGAATGAAACAGACTCAGACGGTCCGGGTCCACTCGGTGACCAGCAGTCCGGGAATGGCCCAGATCACCTGGTACAGCAGCACGTTGGTGGGGGTCAGCAGTTCGGTGCTGCCCAGCACGGCCAGGGCCAGCATGATGAGCATGCCCAGAATGCCGCCAATGAGGTGGATGATGACGCCCAGCTTGGTGGAGGTGGCCAAGGTCCGGGCGCCGGTGATGGCGTAGGCGGGGCCGACCAGCTCTTCCCGGGTGGCGATGGCCAGGACCGGAGCCTCGGGGTCCGGCCGGACCTTTTTCAGCTGGGCCTTGACCTCCCGGGTGGGGAAAAGAATCCGGCGGGTCTTGATGTTGAACTTGGCGCTCAGGAAGCTCTCGGTCAGCATGAAGTCCGAGCACAGCAGCAGGGGGTTGAGCCGCCGGTAGCCGCACAGGGTCACAAGGCCCGCGGCGGAGGAGCGCATTTTCGCGTAGGAGATGGCGTAAACAGCGCACAGCTGGCCGTCGATGGAGGCGTAGACCGCCTGATTGACCATGGTGCCTTCGGGGATCTCCACGCCCATATCCTGCAGGAAGTTCAGGCTGCCCATGAGCACGGGTTCACCGCAGACTTCGCCGCCGATGCCGCCGCTTCCGTAGTCCTGAAAGTTCTTCACCGTGTGGAGCATGCCGCCGCGGCTCTTGAGCAGCTGCTGGAACACGCTCACCAGGCTGCCGCCGGCCACGGAGATCAGGGACGTGGTGTAGGAGACAATCTCATCGGTGTCGCGGCCGCCGTAGAACTTCACGCCGTTGAGCTTGGTGCTGCCCTGGGGGAACAGATCCGAGTCGGACAGGGGGAACACCGCCTTGCCGCTCAGACCCTTGACGCCCTTCCAGCCGCACAGCACGCTGCCGACCATGTGCAGCCGCCGCTCCAGAATGGCCATGGGCCGGGTGATGGATACGAAGAAGCTGGCGGGTACGGCCACCAGCAGGGCGGTGGAGAAGATCTGCACGCCCATGCTCAGACCGTGGTTCATGCCGGCCACCACCGCAATGGCGATGCAGGCCACCAGGCTCAGGAAGGCGTAAAAGCTCTGGAACTTTTCGGGGGCGGAGGGCGTGTCGCATGTGTCCATAAAGTCCTCGACCTGGGCGTCGGTCCGCAGCAGGCCGGGCTTGCCCTCATAGTAGCCGTCCACCTTTACGATGCCGTTGAGCCGGACAGCTTTGCGCATGGTGTCCATCTGGGCCATCTCTGTGGAGCGGCGCTGAAGCCTGGCCCACAGGGCCATGGTCATTTCCAGGCAGAAGGCGGCACAGCAGGGGACCCGAAGCTCCTTCAGGCAGAACACGGCGTCGGCCATGCAGGCGAAGAAGGTGATGGTCAGCAGGGTGTTGACCGTAAAGCGGCCCTTGAACAGCGCTCCGATGCTGTCCATCATCAGGTGACAGCCCATCAGGGCGCAGATGAGCAGGGACAGCACCTGGGAGAAGATCACCAGCCGCAGCCGTCTCTCCGGCACCATGCCCAGGACGAACATGGCGGTGACGCCGGCGCAGAGCACCACCAGGATCAGACTGACCAGGAGCGCGGTCTGGAGCTTGCCCAGGCCGATCTCGGACAGCTCGTAGTAACGCTTCTCGGGACCTGCCACCAGCTTCTTTTTCAGCTCCCGCAGACGGGAGCGGGGGGTGAAGAGAATGGGGGAGGGGGTGAATTCCTCCTCGGTCTCAAAGGCGGGAGCCGGCTCCTCATGGGCTTCTTCTATGAGCGGCTCTTCAGTAATGGTGTCGGCGGAGAGGTCCGGCTCAAGGGCGTCGGAATCTTTGGCCGTGAGCTCGGCCCGGATGGTATCGTCATTGAGCGGGGGCATGCTCTCCGGCGGCGGAAGCTCCTCGTCCAGCTGAGGATCGCTGTCCGGGACGGCTTCGTCGTCTTCGGCCTGGGAATGGGGAGGCCTGCGGACGGTCACCGGCGTGATGGTCAGCTCCGGCAGGTGGAGCAGGGCGTCCAGCTCCTCATCGGGCTCCACATCGGCCTCTTCCGGTTCGGCCAGGTCGTGAAACTCGCTGAGAATGTTGTCCAGCTCCAGCTCGGATTCGCTAAATTCGTTCTTGCTGTCCAGCTCCAGCTCGGATTCGCTAAATTCGTTCTTGCTGTCCAGCTCCAGTTCGGATTCGTTAAATTCGTTCTTGTTGTCCATGATTGGGTCCTCCTGGTCAGATGCGCTGCCGCATGGCCTCGTACAGCAAAACGGAGGCGGCGGCGGAGGCGTTCAGGGAGCTGATCTTCCCCTTCATGGGGATGTGGACCAGACAGTCGCAGTTCTTGCGGACCAGCTGGCTCAGACCTGCTCCCTCATTGCCGATGACGATGGCGGCGGGGCCGGTCAAGTCCGCCTGGTACATGGGCACGGAGCCCTCAGCGGCGGTGCCGTAGATCCAGACGCCCTTGTCCTTCAGCTCGCCAATGGCCTGGTTGATGTTGGTGACCCGGGCCACCTTCATATATTCCACGGCTCCCGCGGAGGCCTTGGCCACGGTGGCGGTCAGGCCCACGCTGCGCCGCTTGGGGATGATGACCCCAT
>CALXFT010000016.1 GCA_944387635.1 uncultured Oscillospiraceae bacterium
CGCCCGTGTGCGTCTGACCAATGGTATGGAAGTTTCCGCTTACATCCCCGGTGTGGGCCACAATCTGCAGGAGCACTCTGTGGTTCTGATCCGCGGCGGCCGTGTCAAGGACCTGCCTGGCGTTCGTTACCACATCATCCGCGGCACTCTGGATACCCAGGGCGTGCAGAACCGGATGCAGGCTCGCTCCAAGTACGGCGCGAAGCGTCCCAAGGCCGGCAAGAAGAAGTAAGCTCCTTCCGGACCCCCTTTTTAACTGGATCCCTACGCCTGTTCGCAAGGCAAAGCCTTGCCAAAGCGTTTTTATATAAATGTATAAAAACCTCTGGCCAGGCACAACGAAAGTCACACTTTCGAGTACCGATGAAATCATTATATTATGAAGGAGGGAAGCAAAGTGCCCAGAAGAGGTAATGTTCCCAAGAGAGAGATCCTTCCGGATCCCAATTACAATTCTGTTCTGGTTACCAAGCTTGTAAACAGCATCATGCTGGATGGCAAGAAGGGCGTTGCTCAGAAGGTCGTCTACGGTGCTTTTGAAATCGTTGAGAACAAGACTGGCAAGAATGGACTGGAAGTCTTCCAGCAGGCCATGGAGAATGTCATGCCCGCTGTGGAGCTGAAGGCCCGCCGCGTGGGCGGCGCCACCTACCAGGTGCCCATCGAAGTTCGTCCTGACCGCCGTCAGACCCTGGGTCTGCGTTGGATCACCACTTACAGCCGCAACCGCAGTGAGAACACCATGAAGGAGCGGCTGGCCGCTGAGATTATGGACGCCGCCAACAACACCGGCGCCGCTGTGAAGAAGCGCGAAGATGTTCACAAGATGGCCGAAGCCAATAAGGCCTTCGCTCATTTCCGCTGGTAAAAAAGGAGATAACCAATGCCTAGACAGTATTCTCTGGAGAATACAAGAAACTTCGGCATCATGGCGCACATCGATGCCGGTAAAACCACCACCACCGAGCGTATCCTGTTCTACACCGGTAAGAACTACAAGATCGGTGAGACCCATGACGGCTCTGCCACCATGGACTGGATGGCTCAGGAGCAGGAGCGTGGTATTACCATCACCTCCGCCGCCACTACCTGTTTCTGGAAGGGCTGCCGCCTGAACATCATTGACACTCCGGGCCACGTGGACTTCACCGTCGAGGTTGAGCGTTCTCTGCGTGTTCTGGACGGCGCGGTCACCGTGCTGTGTGCCAAGGGCGGCGTTGAGCCCCAGACCGAAACCGTTTGGCGTCAGGCCGACGAGTACAGAGTCCCCCGGATGATCTATGTCAACAAGATGGACATCATGGGCGCTGACTTCTACCGTGTGCTGGAGATGATTGACGACCGGCTGAAGTGCAACGCGGTACCCATTCAGCTGCCCATTGGCTCCGAGGCTTTCTTTAAGGGCAATGTCGACCTGGTGACCATGAAGGCCAACGTCTTCTATGATGAGCTGGGTAAGGATGTCCGTGTGGAAGAGATTCCCGAGGATATGGTGGATCTGGCCAACGAGTACCGTGAGAAGCTGATGGACGCCGTCTCCACCTTCGACGATGACATCGCCATGATGTATCTGGAGGGCGAAGAGGTGCCTGTCGACATGATCAAGAAGGTCATTCGCAAAGCTACCATCGCCAATGAAATGGTACCCATCGTCTGTGGTACTTCTTACAAGAACAAGGGCGTTCAGGAAGTGCTGGATGCTGTGGTGGACTACCTGCCCAGCCCCCTGGACAAGAAGGGCATCCGGGGCGTCAACCCCGAGACCGAGGAAGAGGACTTTCGTCCTGCCTCCGACGAGGCTCCTTTCTCCGCTCTTGCCTTCAAAATCGCTACCGATCCCTATGTCGGAAAGCTCTGCTATTTCCGCGTTTACTCCGGAACCCTGGAGAAGGGTACTTCCGTCCTGAACTGCACCAAGGGCGTGAAGGAGCGTATGGGCCGCCTGCTGCAGATGCACTCCAACCACCGGGAAGACATCGACATGGTCTACGCCGGCGATATCGCCGCCGTGGTTGGCGTGAAGAACACCACCACCGGTGACACCTTCTGCGATGAGGACCATCCCATCATTCTCGAGTCCATGGTGTTCCCCGAGCCTGTTATCCGCGTCGCCATCGAGCCCAAGACCAAGGCCGGTCAGGAGAAGATGGGCATCGCCCTGGCCAAGCTGGCCGAGGAAGACCCCACCTTTAAGACCTACACCGACCAGGAGACCGGTCAGACCATCATCGCCGGCATGGGCGAGCTCCATCTGGAGATCATCGTCGACCGTCTGCTGCGTGAGTTCAAGGTGGAAGCCAACGTAGGCGCGCCCCAGGTCGCTTACAAGGAGACCATCCGCAAGAGCGTGGAGCAGGATACCAAGTACGCCCGTCAGTCCGGCGGTAAGGGCCAGTACGGTCACGTCAAGATCCGTGTGGAGCCCAACGAGCCCGGCAAGGGTTACGAGTTCATCAACGCCGTTGTGGGCGGCGCCATCCCCAAGGAATATATCCCTGCTGTGGACGCCGGTATTCAGGGCGCCATGCAGGCCGGCGTTCAGGCCGGATTCCCTGTGGTGGATGTGAAGGTCACACTCTTCGACGGTTCCTACCATGAAGTGGACTCCTCCGAAATGGCCTTTAAGATTGCCGGTTCCATGGCCTTCAAGGAAGCCTGCCGGAAGGCGAACCCCGCCATCCTGGAGCCCATCATGAAGGTCTCCGTGATCGTACCCGACGATTACATGGGCGTTGTCATCGGCGACGTTACCGCCCGCCGCGGCAACATCCTGGGCCAGATCACCCGTACCGGCGCTGTCCAGGTGGACGCCAATGTGCCTCTGGCCGAGATGTTCGGCTACGCCACCGACCTGCGTTCCAAGACCCAGGGCCGGGGCCAGTACACCATGGAGCCCAGCCACTACGCTGAGCTGCCCAAGTCCAAGGCTGAAGAGATCATCAAGAACCGCAGCCGTGACTGATATTTGAACACGTGTAACAGCGAAGGACTGTTTTCGCTGTTGCGCAGCAAATAATTTTGAAATTTTTTTCAAAATTTCTCTTGTGTTTCCGCACGCATTGTAGTATGATGTATGTGTTGTGCGGAGACGCATGAACCCAAAACGTCTGGAATGTTCATTTTACAACTATAAACAGGAGGAATATTTCAAATGGCAAAGCAGAAGTTTGAGAGAAATAAGCCCCACGTCAACATCGGCACCATTGGCCACGTTGACCACGGCAAGACCACTCTGACCGCCGCTATCACCAAGTATCTGGCCATGAAGGGCCAGGCCCAGTTCGAGGACTACGCTTCCATCGATAAGGCTCCCGAAGAGAAGGCTCGTGGTATCACGATCAACACCGCTCACGTTGAGTACGAGACCGACAAGCGTCACTACGCTCACGTCGACTGCCCGGGCCACGCCGACTATATCAAGAACATGATCACCGGCGCTGCTCAGATGGACGGCGCGATCCTGGTCATCGCCGCCACCGACGGCCCCATGGCTCAGACTCGTGAGCACCTGCTGCTGGCCCGTCAGGTCGGCGTACCCTATATCGTTGTGTTCCTGAACAAGTGCGATCAGGTTGACGACGAGGAGCTGCTGGAGCTGGTGGAGATGGAAGTCCGCGAGACTCTGTCCGAGTACGAGTTCCCCGGCGACGACACCCCCATTATCAAGGGCTCCGCTCTGAACGCTCTGGTTTCCGAGTCCAACGATCCCACTGCCCCTGAGTATGCCTGCATCAAGGAACTGATGGACGCTGTTGACGAGTATATCCCCACTCCCGACCGTAAGTCCGACCAGCCCTTCCTGATGCCCGTGGAAGACGTGTTCACCATTTCCGGCCGTGGCACCGTTGCTACCGGTCGTGTGGAGCGCGGCGTTGTCAAGAAGAACGAGCCCGTCGAGATCGTCGGCCTGCGTGAGGACAAGCTGAACACCGTTGTCACCGATATCGAAATGTTCCACAAGCTGCTCGACTACGCTGAAGCCGGCGACAACATCGGCGCTCTGCTGCGTGGCATCGACAAGAAGAACATCGAGCGCGGCCAGGTTCTGTGCAAGCCCAACTCCATCCACCCCCACACCAAGTTTGCCGGCCAGGTCTACGTCCTGTCCAAGGAAGAAGGCGGCCGTCACACTCCCTTCTTCAACAACTATCGTCCTCAGTTCTACTTCCGTACCACCGACGTTACCGGCATCATCTCCCTGCCCGAAGGCGTTGAGATGTGCATGCCCGGCGACAACGTTGTTATGAACGTTGAGCTGATCACCCCCATCGCCATCGAGAAGGGCCTGCGGTTCGCTATCCGTGAAGGCGGCCGTACCGTTGGTTCCGGCGTTGTCACCGAGGTTGTTGAGTAATTTCCATCCCCTGGTAAAGCTTATGATCCCCAGCCGAAAGGCTGGGGATTTTTTCCATACAAAAAACGGAAAATTTGCATTTTTTATTTGGAGTTTCTCGTAATCTATGGTATGATAGTAAAGAATCGGGCTGTATAGCAAAAGAAGGGTGATGAGTTTGAAGGAATTACGGGCTAAGATTCAGGAAGCGTTGGTATCGGCACTGCCGGTTACCCTGATTGTCTATGTGATGGCGCTGCTTCCGGTGTTTGATTTTCAGCTTTCGACGGTGGAATGGATCACGTTTACCATCGGCGCGCTGATGCTGATTGTGGGTATCGGTCTGTTTAATCTGGGCGCGGATCTGGCTATGACCCCCATGGGAGCCAATCTGGGTTCCGGTCTGTCCAGGCAGCGAAAGCTGGGACTGCTCCTGGCTGTGTGCTTTGTGCTGGGCGTGCTGATTACCGTGGCGGAGCCGGATCTTCAGGTCCTGGCCAACCAGGTCAAGGATGTCATCAACGGAACCGTGCTGATCTGGTGCGTCGGAGCGGGCGTAGGCGTGTTTCTCCTGATCGGCATTCTGAAGATCGTGTTCCGCAAATCTCTGAACAGCATCCTCATGCTGTTTTATATGCTTCTGTTCGCCCTGGCAATGATTCTGGTCATCAACGGGAACGAAAATCTGCTTCCCATGGCCTTCGACTCCGGCGGCGTGACCACAGGCCCCATTACGGTGCCTTTCCTCATGGCCCTGGGCGTGGGCATTTCCAACGTCCTGGGCGACCGCAGAAGCAAGGACAGCAGCTTCGGCATGGTGGCCCTGTGCTCCATCGGACCGATCCTGGCGGTTCTGGTCCTGGGCATTTTTTCCCGGAATGATCTGACCTATCAGGTTCCGGACTACACGGTAAGCGAAGACATTCTGGGCAGCTTTCTGGAGACCGCGGGCCATACCTGTAAGGAAGTGGCTTTGGCTCTGGGCATGATCGTGGCGTTTTTCGCGGTCTGCCAGATAACCTTCCTGAAGCTGCCCCCCAGACGGCTGCGCAGCATTGCCGTGGGCGTGGGATTTACTTATGTGGGACTGGTCCTCTTCCTCACCGGCGTCAACGTGGGCTTCATGCCCATCGGCTATAAGCTCGGCTATGCCCTCTCTCAGGGCAGTAAACTGTTCGTGGTGGGCTTCGGCCTGATCGTCGGCGTTCTGGTTGTCCTGGCGGAACCTGCCATTCATGTGCTCAATGCCCAGGTGGAGGACGTTACCGGCGGTCTGGTAAGCAAAAAGTCCATGATGATCGGTCTGTGCATAGGCGTGGGCGCTTCCATTGCCCTGAGCATGATCCGGATCATCTACGACTTCTCCCTGGTGTATTACATCGTACCCGGATATTTCGTTTCTCTGGCCCTGTCCATGTTTGTTCCGCCGGTGTATACGGCCATCGCCTTCGACTCCGGCGGCGTGGCCAGCGGTCCCATGACCTCCGGCTTCATTCTGCCCCTGGCCATTGGCGCCTGCGTGGGCATGCAGGGTGAGGCCGCGGTGCTGCGGGACGCCTTCGGCGTGGTGGCCATGGTGGCCATGACCCCGCTGATCACCATTCAGCTCCTGGGCTTCCGCGGAATCGTTGCCGAGCGTGTCAGCGAGCGCATGGCCATGAAGCGGATTCTGGATGCCGACGATCAGCAGATCATCAACTTTATGTAAAGGAGGGCGAATGGGATATGAGCAATACCGTCAATGAATCGGCCATCAAAAAGCTGAAGCTCCTCTTTACCATTGTGGACCGGCCCAAGGGAGAATTTTACCTGGATGTGATCAGCCAGTTTGACGTCAACTGCCAAATGGCCATGGGCGGCATGGGTACCGCCAATTCGGATTTGGTAGAGCTGCTGGGCCTGGAGCCCCAGAAAGCGGTGATCCTCAGCGTGGTCCGGGAGGACATGATGGATACGGTGATGAACTGTCTGGAGGACAAGTTCGCCACCATCCGCAACGGCAAGGGCGTGGCCTTTGCCGTACCCCTGAGCAGCGTCATCGGGGTCAATTTGTATCAATTCTTAAGTGACAATCGGATCGGGAGGGAAGCTTGACCATGAAAACCAACAATCACGAGGTAATCTTCGCCATTGTCAATTCCGGCTACGCCGAGGACGTGATGAACGTGGCCCGGGAGCAGGGCGCCCGGGGCGGCACCATTCTCAACGCCAGAGGCGTGATTAAGGAAGACGCGGCGGCCTTTTTCGGCATCACCCTCCATCAAGAGAAGGAGATTCTGATGATCGTGGTGGAGCGGGATATCCGGGATAACATCCTCAACGCCATCTACAAGGAGATGGGCATGGCCAAAAAGGCCAAGGGCATCGCCTTCTCCCTGCCCGTGTCCGACGTGGCAGGCCTGGCACCGGTCAATATTCCGGAACAGACCCAGGCGGCTGAATAAACCGTCTTCATCTGAATGCCGAATCGAAAGCCTCATATATGCAGCTTAAAAAAGTGGGGAATCCGTACAGGACTCCTCGCTTTTTAAACTTTCGGCTGTGCCAAAAATTCTTGGCATTCGCTCTTGCCAATTGAAACAGAGCTTCCCAGGAAACCGGCAGGGGACGAAGGAAAGTCCGCTGCCGGTTTGCCATGGCGCGGCTCTGCCTGCCCGTTGCCTGTGGGACAGGACGAGGAAAGAAAACGCCCGGAAGGCTTTCTGCGGAAAGCGCTTCCGGGCATTTTCACAACGCGGATCTGTAAGCCGGGTTCTGTCTTGACAGCCATCTATCTAGCCCAGCGGTTGCCCGCTGGGTCAAGCCGCCTCCTCGGGACGACCGGGCCGGTCGCGCGTCCCTCCACGGCGTTGCTCCGGGATAGAGTTTACATCGTAAAACCCATGTTGCCATGGGCCGGGTGCGCTCTTACCGCACCTTTTCACCCTTACCTCCGAAAAAGAGGCGGTATCTCTCTGTTGCACTTGTCCTGAGGTCGCCCTCGGCGGGCGTTACCCGTTATCCCTGCCCTGCGGAGCCCGGACTTTCCTCATCCTCAGCCTTTCGGCATGAGTCCGCGGCTGTCCGATCCGGTTGTATCGAACATTGTACCGCAGATCGGGCAAATTGTCAAATGTCTTGCAAATTCTTTTCCAAAGGGCTATACTATTTCTGTTAAGAGCCGGCGCGCTCCGGACATTTTGCTGCAAGAAAAGAGGAATGCCATATGCAATCTGCGTTTGATAAATATTTTAACAGCCTGAAAGACCAGAGGATTGCCGTTCTGGGCCTGGGCGTGAGCAACCGCCCCCTGGTGCGGCTGCTGCTGGAATACGGCTGCGACGTATCCGGCTGTGACCGGACGCCCCGGGAGAAGCTGGACCCGGAGGTCCTGGAACTGGAGGCCATGGGCTGTAAACTCCATGTAGGCGGCGATTACCTGGAGGGAGTGGAGGCGGACGTGCTCTTCCGCACCCCCGGCATGCATCCGGCGAACCCGGCCATTGAAGCCCTGCGTGAAAAGGGAGCCCGGGTGACCTCGGAGATGGAGGTTTTCTTTGAGCTGTGTCCCTGCGCCATTCTGGCGGTCACCGGCTCCGACGGGAAGACCACCACCACCACCCTGATCTCCGAATTCCTGAAGGCCGCCGGGAAAACCGTCTGGCTGGGCGGCAACATCGGCACGCCGCTGCTTCCTCTGACCAGGCAGATGAAGGAAACGGACTACGCCGTGGTGGAACTGAGCTCCTTCCAGCTCATGGACATGGTCAGAAGCCCCCATCGGGCTCTGATTACCAACCTGGCCCCCAATCACCTGGACATCCACAAGGACATGGGGGAGTATGTGGACGCCAAGAAGAACATCTTCCGCTACCAGGACGAAAAGGGGCTCCTGGTGCTCAACGCCGACAATGCCATCACCGCCGCCTTCCGGGGCAATGGCGAGACCCGGTTCTTCTCCCGCCTGGCCAAGGCCCATGTGTGCCTGGAGGACGGGGTGATCTGCCGGGGCGGAGAGGCGGTCCTGCCGGTAAAGGAGATCCTGATCCCCGGCGTACACAATGTGGAAAACTATATGGCGGCCATTGCCATGGTGGAGGGCCTGGTGGACGACGAGACCATCCGCCATGTGGCCCGGACCTTTGGCGGTGTGGAGCACCGAATTGAGCTGGTGCGGGTGAAGGACGGCGTCCGGTTCTACAACGACTCCATCGCCTCCAGCCCCAGCCGGACCATTGCGGGCCTGCACAGCTTCTCCCAGAAGGTGATCTTAATTGCCGGCGGCTACGATAAGCACATCCCCTACGACGCGCTGGGGCCGGAGATCTGCGCCCATGTGAAAAAGCTGTTTCTGGGCGGGGCCACGGGCGAGAAGATCCGCGCCGGGGTGGAGGCCTGCCCGGAATACGACCCGAAAGCCCTGGAAATTGTGGACTGCAAAACCTTCGAACCGGCCGTCCGGGCCGCGGCTGCCGCCGCGAAGCCGGGGGACGTGGTGCTCATGAGCCCTGCCAGCGCCGCGTTTGACCAGTTCAAGAACTTTATGGTCCGGGGCGAATACTTTAAGAACCTTGTAAAGGAGCTGTGAGTCATGGACATTACCAAGTTTACCCGCCCCGCCCGGAAGCTGCTGCCCCTGAAGACCTGCGGCGCGGTGATTGTGGCGGCAGGGACGGCCTCCCGAATGGGCGGCATCGACAAGGTCATGGCCCCGCTGAAGGGGGAACCTATGATCCTCCACACGGTCCGGACCTTTGCTGCCTGCGACGCGGTGTCCGAGATTGTGGTGGTCACCCGACAGGACTTGATCCTGCCCATTACCCGGTTGTGCCGTGACATGACCAAAGTCCGGGCCGTGGTAGCCGGCGGTCAGAGCCGTCAGGAGTCGGTCCATCTGGGCCTGAATGCCCTGTCCGACCAGGTGAAGCTGGCGGCGGTCCATGACGGCGCCCGGCCGCTGGTGACCTGGCAGGTGATCGACCGGGTGATCCGGGCGGCCGACACCTACGGCGCGGCGGCCCCCGCCGTTATGGTGAAGGACACCATTAAGGTGGTCCGGGGCGGCCTGGTCAGCGACACGCCGGACCGGGACACCCTGCGGGCGGTCCAGACCCCCCAGGTCTTCGACTTTGACCTGCTTCGGGGCGCTCTGAAAAAGGCGGAGGAGGACGGAGCCCAGGTCACCGACGACTGTTCCGCCGTGGAGCGGATGGGCATGAAGGTTAAGATCGTGGAGGGCGACGAGCGGAATATCAAGGTCACCACGCCTATGGATTTGAGGCTGGCGGAAATGCTGATGGAGGAGAGCCAATGAGAATCGGACACGGATATGACGTACACCGGCTCACCGGGGACAGGGATCTGATCCTGGGAGGCGTGAAAATCGACTATGAAAAGGGTCTTCTGGGCCACAGCGACGCCGATGTGCTGCTCCACGCGGTCTCCGACGCCCTGCTGGGGGCCGCGGGCCTGGGAGACATCGGCCTCCACTTCCCGGATACGGACCCGAAGTACAAGGGCGCGGACTCCCTGGAGCTGCTGCGGGAGGTTGGACAGAAGGTGGCGGCCGCCGGATACCGGGTGAGCAGCATCGACGTGACCATGATCGCCCAGCGGCCCAAGCTCCGGCCTTACATCGGCCGGATGCGGGAAAATATCGCCGCCGCTCTGGGCCTGGAGCCGGGCCGGGTGAATGTGAAGGCAACCACCGAGGAAGGCCTGGGCTTCACAGGGACCGGCGAGGGCATGGCCTGCCATGCGGTGTGCCTGCTGGAAGAGTAATCCCAGATTTGCCTGGACGATTTTCGCGCCCAGGCAAATTTTTTTCGAATTCATGGGACAAAACAGGCCCGCCGCGCGTCCAATAGACAGAAAAGAAAGAGGAGGGCAAGACATGGACGTCCTGTACTTGTTCCACCGCTACAAAGACGACGTCTACCGTCTGGCGGTGAGCTATATCCACAACGTCCAGGAAGCGGAGGATGTGTGCCAGACGGTATTTTTGAAGCTCATGGAGCAGAAGCACATACAGCCGGGAAAGGAAAAGGCCTGGCTTATGCAGGCGACGGTCAACCAGTGCCGCAGCCTGCTTCGGTCCAGCTGGTGGAAGCGGACCGTGGCTCTGGAGGAGTCCGCCGGGATTCCCCAGACGCCGGAGGACGAGACCTTGCAGGTGGTCATGGCTCTGCCGGCAAAATACCGGGTGGTGATCTACCTGCATTACTATGAGCGGTACACGGCTGCGGAGATCGGGAAGCTGTTAAAAATTCCTGTCAGCACTGTGACCACCCGGCTCTCCCGGGGGCGGCGGTTGCTGAGAGCGGAACTGAAGGAGGTTTGAGCCATGAGCCGATATACACAAGCCTATGACCGGCTGACCATGCCGGAGGACTGCGCCCAGCGTATCGAGAAGGCCCTGAAGCGGCAAATGCGGCAGCAGCAGGGGCAGGCCCGGCGTCAGACCGCCATCCAGCGGCCCGAACCAAGGAGAAGACCCTGGGCCGCAGCGGCTGCCCTGGTCTGTCTGACCCTGTCCCTGGGAACGGCGGTCCTGCTCCTGGGCACCCGGCCCACAGGCACTACAGCGCCCACGGACGCCCAGACCACCGGGGGACCGCCGCAGACCCAGGCCACGGCGGCCCCCACGGAACCGGCGGACCTGACCCAAGAGCGGGATCGGGAGAAGATCTGCCTGCAATTCCAGCCTACGGTTTTGGTCAGCGCCGGGGATGACTTCTGGTACTACACGCCCCAGGACCAGGAACGCTGGATGGCGGCGTACGAAGAGGCTATGGCAAAGGCCTATGAATATCCGGCGGAAAATATTGTGGACAGCTACAGCAGCAGCGGTATCTTTCTGCGTTACCAGGATGTCTGGTGGGAGTTGATGACCGACGGCAGCATATACGACTTATCCAACTGGAAGATTGAGGCCCAGGATTGCGGCCTGCTCCGCGAAATGGTCATGGAGGCGGCAGATAAGCTGGGAGTGGCGGAACCGGTCCGCCCAGAGCAGATTCGCGGAGTCCGGTCCGCGGCGCTGAACAACGGCCGGCAGGTCACGGAGCCGGACAATCTGACCAAACTGGAATCCCTTCTGTCGGCCTCCACACCGGTGTACGGAGGCGCCTTGGTCTGGTTTACGGACTACCTGACCCTGGAGCTGGAAGACGGCAGCACCGTGACCCTGGCCCTGTCCGAGGAAGCGCCGGTTTGGCTCAGCGAAGGGACCTTCTACCGCTACGGCTGGTCGGACACCGAGGAATTGTATGCTCTCTTTGAGGGCGCGTCGGAGGAGGAAACCATAAAAACCGTGGCGGAATCCTTTGCCAGAGCTTACTTTGCCGGGGACCTGGAGGCCATGGAACCGTATCTGACAGCCCAAGCTCCCCGGGAGGTGTACCAGGGGGACGGCAGCCGGGTGGTCCTGGAGAATGTGCAGATACACGGGGAGGATCTGGAGTCCTTTGACGGAATGCCGGTGGTGACCGTGACCTTCCTGGAGGACCATTACGTCTATCTGACGATGGAGTTTGCCAAGGAAGAGGACGCCTGGAAAATCGCCTTTTACGGACTGGAGGGATAACATGGGTAAAAAGGCAGCAAGAATCTGCTGGATCGGGACAGCCCTGCTTACGCTGTGGGTGACCGGCTGCGTACGCTCCGGAACGGAACCGCCGCCGACCCGGCAGACCACGGAGACGACCCAGTCCACGGGACCGGTGACCTGCGCCTATGTGGAGCAGACAGACCAGATCCCGGTTCTGGACAGGCCGGAGGAGGACTCCTGTACGGGGACTTTCCGGGAAAACGATCTGTTTACGGTTTCCCAAGTGCGTTTTTCCAAGCGGGTGAGCAACGTGCAGGTGGGGAACATCGCCCAGATCTGCGCGGACCCTTTGGAGCTGAGAAGGGGAAGCCGCTACCACGCCTGGTACATGGAAAAGGGGAAGGCCCAGCGCCTGGAGAATACCAGCGTAACCAAAGACTACCGGATTCTGGGAACCACCATGCATCTGGAACTGAACTACGCGGTCTACGGGGAAGGGCAGAGCGTCCTGACCTATGTACCCGAGAGCTGGGAGGAAACTGAGGGTTTTCGCTTTTGGGATACAGGCCGGACCCGGCAGTGGCTGCTGACCTATCCGCTGCGGCTGGATTCGGAGCGGGTCATGGCGTATCCGGTGCGGCTGGACCTGACCACCGGGCAGCTTACGGATTTTCTCAAGGGGATAGACAAACAGGCTCTGTACCCGGCTCTGGAAGGTTGTCCGCGGGAGGTTCAGACGGTCCGGGATGAGAGCTTGCTGATCGAGAGCGGACAGGGCGCATGGTTCTATGTGGATGTGCCGCAAGGGCAGGTGTGGGATCTGAATGCCATGACCGGAAGCGAACCGGAGGTCTGTGCCGTGCTGCCGGATGGGATTCTGTGCTGCGGCCGTCAGGGGGACTTCCGGCTGGTGGAATGGGAAACCGGCGGGGTGAGGACCCTGCTGACCGGGATCGAGCCCTTCTACACCAGCCTGGGCCAGAGCTTTGTGCTGTACACCGGGGAGGATGGGACCGTCCATGCCTATGACTTCGTGTCGCGGCAGGACATTGCGCTGACGGAGCTGGGGGATTGGACCCTGGAGAACAGTTCCGGGTGGCCCAGTCCGGACGGGAGGAAATGGATGACCATCCGAATGGGGGAGAATGGGGTCTACCAGATCGGAGTCTTTGACTGCGACCGGCAGCGGTTTCTGTCCATTCACCGGACAGGCTCCCTTGGGGCGGAGGAGGAGCTTGTCCAATGGGACAATCTAAGCCAGATCGTCGTTTCGGGTCCGGAGAGTATGGAACTGTACGTATATTCCCTGAAATAATAAAAAGCATATGGACGGACCCGCTTACGGGGCGCGAGAACAAGCAGGCATAGAGAAAGCCCTTAAGGGCAGCCCGAAAAATGCGGCCGGCAAACCTTTCGGGGTCCCTTAGGGGCGTTCGTCTGTAATATGCCCTTCCAGGGCTGAATCAAGCCTCCGGCTAAGCCGGAGGCTTTGACTAACAAAGAAAAATTGTGGGGAAAAACTTCAGGATGATAGTTTGTCCAGTTCTTCCTGCAGCTTGGAAAAGAAGGGAGCATTTTGCACCATTCGGCTGAATTTTACCTTGTTTGTGACAATGGAGTTTATGCGGTCCACATACCCGTCCGGAATTTCGGCCCCTTCCGCTGGGGTAAATTTGCGGTTCGAGGCGGTATAACTGCCCAGCTCCGTGACCCAGCTGTAATCCGGCCAAAGGCTGATGGCTTCTTCCGTACCCAGCACATCCCGTCCGACGCTAAGCCGGGAGTCGTAAGTAACGCCGAAGAGATTCGACAAGGTAGGCAGAATGTCAATGCTGCACACCGGCGCGTCGATTTTCAGATCCATATCTTCCAGACAACCGCTCCAAATAATCAGCGTGTTTTTGTCCCGCTGGAACAGATCGTATTTTTCGACGCCGTAAAGCTCGGCCAATCCATCATGCTTCAGACCCCAGGCGGTACCCAGGCCATAGGGATAATGATCCGGCGCCATGACGATGACGGTGTCATCCGCGATTCCGGCCTCCTCCAGCTGTGCTACCATAGACGCGAGTCCCTTCTCCAGCTCCAGGTTGCAGGCGATGTAGGCCTTCACCCCGTCGGAGTAAGGCAGATCCTGCACCAGATCCCAATTTTTCTTGGATTGGGCATTGCCCAGCTGGTTGTACCGGCAATGGCCGCTGACAGTCATGTAATAAATGCTGAAAGGCTGTTTGTCGATGTATTGGGGAAGGGTAAAATCAAACATCTCCAGATCGCTCTGGGGCCAAACGTCTTTGACGCCTTCTTCCATACCGTTGTGCATACCGATGAATTCCTCATAGCCCAGATTCACATGGGTTTGGTGCCGGTCGTAGAAGGTATAGATGTTGTTGTGATAGGCTCTGGAGAAATAGCCTTCCTTCTGCAGCAAATTGCCGATGGTGTTAAAGGGCTTTTGGCGGCTGTAGGTGTTCATTTCGCAGTTCATGGCCAAACCCGAGAGATTTACCAATTCACCGCCGCTGGTGCAGCCGGTCCACAGAGGCTCATAGTAGTTGGTAAATTCAATTCCCTGGGTGGTGAGCCGGTACAAAGTGGGGGTCAGCTCCGGATCAATGATGGCGTAATTGAAGGCCTCGGCGGTAATGAAAATCAGGTTTTTCCCCCGGAACAGCCCAGTGTATTCATTTTCATAGGCAGGGGATTGGGCGGCGATATAGCTATAGAGGGTACGCAGGCTGGAATCGGTTTCTTTCTGTGCCAGGGCGGCAAAATCCAGCCCCGGAATCACATGGGGGGCATAGGTTTTGCTTTCTTCCTCACTTGGGCTTGGGGATTCGACTTCCTGGTTTGCGGCGGAAGCAGCAGGAACCGTGACCATGGGAGGCTGCGCAATGTCCAGCGTCATGCCGTCTTCCTGATTGCCCAGACCGGAGATCTCCGTCACCATGGAAACCACTATGCCGTATTCCTGGATGGCTGCGTTAAAGTCATATTGCGCCAGATATCCGGAAATTCCGCCGGGGAGCATTGCCATTCCGCCAAAACCGGCACAACCGCCCGCAATGCAGCAAATGAAGGACATAAGCACCCAGCGGCGCCGGTTTTCGGCTCCGGGATTGCCTGCGGCCAGCACCAGAGCCATGGGAATCAGCGCGATCAAAATCCGCCACCAGTTGTTCAGAATCATATCGATGACCACATCGGAGTAGTCAGCCAGCACACCGGTCGCGCCGGTGAGGATTCTGGTGGGCCGCATGAAAGAGCCGTAGGCCTGCTCCAAAAGCAGTTCCACCATCACTACCACCGCACAAAACAGGGCCAGCATGGCCGCGCACCATTTTGCGGCCCGGGGAGGCAGAACGGCAGGCAGAAGATTCAGAATGCCGCCGAAGACCAGCGCAAAACCCGCCAAAGTGAAAATGGAGGCAACCGACACGCTGCCTCCTGTCCAGAAATGGAACAGAAGCTCCAGAAAACACACTGCCACCGGCAGAAACCACCGGGACAGGTTGGCGGTTTTTGTTTTCCAGACATTCCGCAGAGAATCTTTTACGTTCATGAAGGAACGCTCCTTTGATTAATGTCAAATTCAATTATATAATATATCAGATATTCCATACTAAATCAAGGAAAAAGTCTTGCGTCATTGGGTTTTTCCGCAGATCCAAAGCAAACCGAAAGGAAGATGTGACGTTCAGCCGGTGGAAAGAAAAATGAAAAATTCAGTTGCTTTCACAGGGAAAAGGTGGTATACTCATTAAACTATAAATTATATTATATGACCATTTTGGCAGATGAAGAGGGATATTCCATGCTCCTGGGTAATTTGAAAAAGCATTCCTTGGTCTTATATTGGCTGTTTTCTTTTTTCTATTGGGAAATTCTGGCTCACGCCGGAATGTATGACCAGTTCCAGGGAAGTTTCCGCTTTGCTCTGGGCATCTCCGGCTCCCTGTCGCTGGTGCTGGCCCTGCTTGTGGGACTGCTGCCGGCAAAACTGGTTTTTCCGGCCAATTTGGTTCTGACGCTGGCTGCCACCGTGCTTTATGGCAGCCAAATGGTATACTGTTTTATTTTTGGCACGCCTTACTCCGTATCGCAAATGGGATTGGGCGCCAGCGCCGTGAGCCAGTTCTACCGGGAAATGCTCGGCACCATGGCCGAGAACTGGCCCTGGATTGCAGCCCTGCTGCTGCCGCTGCTGATTCTGACTGTCCTGACTGGAGTTCGTGGGATTCAGCGTCCGGGCCGCATATCGTATTTGGTGATTCTGGTGCTGGTGGCGGCAATGGTTCCCGGAATTTGGCTGGATATTTGTCGGGGCGGTACCCAGATGTTCTCCGACTACTATTTCTTTACCAGCCGTAAGAGCACCACAGCGCAGACCATGGAGCGCTTTGGCGTACCTATGACCTTTGTGCTGGAATTTACCCGTCCGGAGAACGCCGACAGCGGCATATCCGCCCCGGTGGCTGTTCCTTTAGAGGAGGAGCCCACCATCCCGGAGGAAACGGAAGCACCTCCGGTTTACAATGTGCTTCCTCTGGACTTTGAAGCTCTGAATGCCGGAACGGACAATGAAAAGATTATTGCCTTGAACAACTATTTCTCCCAGGTACCCGGTACCAAACAGAATGAATATACCGGCATGCTGCGAGATTACAATTTGATTCTCATCTGTGCGGAAAGCTTTTCTCCCGCTGCGGTGGACCCTCAGTACACCCCCACACTGTACAAACTGACCCATGAGGGCTTTGTGTTTGAAAATTACTACAATACCTTCCCCAACACCACCACGGATGGAGAATATACCCTGACCCAGGGCCTTTATCCGGACAGAACCAAAGACAAGTATTCTTCCAGCATGATGGCCTCCGCCGACAACGATCTGCCCTTTGCCCTGGGAAATTTCTTTGAAAGAGAACTGGGGGTGAAGTGCTGGGGCTATCACAATAATGTGGGCAACTATTACCGCCGGGATCTAAGCCATCCGAACATGGGCTATGAGATGAAATTTAATCGCGATGGCATGACCTTCTCCGGTTACTGGCCCACTTCCGACCTGGAGATGATGGAGCAGTCGGTGGATGACTACATTCAACAGCCCCAATTCCATACCTATTATATGACCTTCTCCGGCCACTACCAGTATAACCCCAATAACAACGGCGTTGTCAGAAAGCACTACAATGAACTGTCCGACAGCCCCTGGAATCAGATGACCCAGAAGGGCTATGTAGCCTGCCATATGGAGCTGGATCTGGCGCTGGAGTATCTTCTGAACCGGCTGGAAGAAGCCGGTGTGGCAGACAGAACGGCCATTGTGATGGCTTCGGACCATACTCCTTACGGCTTGAAACAGGAACTGTACTTTGACATGATGGGCCAGGAAGCGGATTTCTTTTCCTGGTATAAATCAAACCTGGTGTTCTGGGTGGGAGGCATGGAAGAACCGGTGGTGGTGAAGGAATATTGCAGTACCGCGGATATTCTGCCCACAATTTTAAACCTGTGGGGCTTTTCCTATGATTCCAGAATGTACCCCGGCACCGACGTGTTCTCCGACGGTGTTCACGCGGCGGTGCTGATCGACCACAGCTTCCTGACGGATAAGGTCTGGTTCAATTCCAACACAGGGGAAATTCGCTATCAGGTGCCCCAGGAAGAAGTTCCGGAGGGATACGTTGAGAGTATGAATCAGCTGATTGCTTCCCGCTTTGAATTCTCCGCTGAAATCCTGCGAAATAACTATTACCAGCATATCTTTGGGCAATAAGTAAAGAATAAGGGACAGCATCTGCAAGCCAGTCTGCATGGTTCTGTCCGGAAATCTTGGGGTCAGGCGACGCGCCTGACCCTTTTGTCATAATGGTAAGCTGCCTTGAGGACGAAATTCTGCGTGGTTTCTCCGGCCCCAACATAACACAGGCCCAAAAGCAGTCTTCGCGAATCAATCTGCCGGCACAGAAAAAACGTGCCGGAGATTTCTCTCCGACACGCAACGCATCTTAAATAAATGCCGGCAGCTCGCCCCTTGCGGGGCAACCGATGCGGAGGCTTTATTTTGGCTCTGTCTCAACCATTGCCATGGAATCGGTCTGGAATTCCCGTGACAGATGCCACAGGCAAAGGCCAAGTCCCACCAGGAGGGCCAGACAGGTGCCCATGACGCTGTAGGCAAAGGCGGCTTCCAGCCCATGGCGCTGGACATAATATTCCATATATCCTACCCCTGCCAAAAGTGCTGTGAGCATCAGCCACAGCGGCGGCATCCAGCGTTTCCAACCCAGTTTTTTGACAGCGCGGATACAAAGATATGCAAGCACCGCCACCAAGGCCACAGCGGCAAACACCTGCACAATGCTGATAAAACCGTTTCCGGGGAAATACAGGGAATCATACCGGGTGCTGTCGAGGATCACCTGAGAGGCGCTGTAAAACAGAACGAACAACATGGCAATCTCTCCCGGTCGCTGCCGGCGCCGAAGAAACAGCACAGCCAGAGAAAGCCCCAGAGCCGCCGCCACTGCGGCCTGGAACAGGAAAGTGGCAAAGCGGTACTCCACCTGTCCGGAGGCAGTTGCCACCGGAACCGCCCAGGGAAGGCTTGTGAAATGGGTCATGATCTGTCCCCGATTGGAATCTGAGAAGAAACAGCCAAGCCGTCCCAGGGCCATGGCGCCGCAGCCCGCAACCGACATACAATCCAGCATTTTTGCCGGCATTCCGGACAGAAGTGCGGCCAGGGTACAGCCGGCCATGGCGCCGGCCAGGGCAAATGCCTCTGTGTTCGGGGCGGTGACGGCCTGCCGCAGGGAAGAAAAGCCATTGGGCCTTCCATACCAATAGAACAGCCGGGCCAGAGGCAGGGACAGTACCACCGCCAGAAACACCGTGATGCAGGCCCGAAAAGAGGGAAGCTGTGCGTAACTGCAGCAGGCCATGAAGCAACAGACGCCTGCGGCGGCGGCCAGGGCCAGAATCAGCGAATATCGATAAAGCACAATAGAATCGAGAATTGCGGCAATCGGATTCATTTGATTATTCTCCCTCAGGTAACGCCGTGGCGAAATAGATGATATCACTGATCCGGCGTTCACTGCCATAATTTACGTGGTTGATCACTTCGTTGTTCAAAACAATGGTGGTTGTCTGCCCACCGTCCAGAGCGTAGGCCTGACGGCAGCCGGTTTCGGCAACGTGGTTAGAGAAGGTGCGCATGGTCATGAGTTTGCAGGCACTTCCTTCCATGCCTGCTGCAATGTACAGATAGTGCAGCTTGTCCATCTGGCAGATGGCGGCCCGGGAATAGCGGTCGTTCACTTCTCCCAAATCGTAGTATCTGGGACAGACATTTTCTCCGTCCTTTACCAAAATGGGGCCGAAGGAAAGGCTGAACCGGATGTCATTTGCATTGGCATATGCCTGCACCGCTTCTATGTCGGCAAATGCCTGATCCCGCTCCAGAATCAGATCCCCCTGACCGTTGATATAGCAGGTATCCGGCAGTCCCGTCACGAACTTTTCCACTTTGCCGTCCACAATGGTCAGACCCCGGCGGCGGTAGGAGTAGTAGTCACCGCTGCAGCCCACCACAGCATTGACACGCTGGGACATTTCCGAGGCAAGCGTCAGCTTTCCGGAACCAAAGGTATCTCCCGACAGATAGCGGCGAAACTGAGAAGGATGCAGCAGCTTGACTTCCGCGAATGTGAAAGCAGTGTCTTCCACCCGCTGCTTCCAGACGATGGCAAGAATAGTATCGTCCAGATAGTAATGGATGCGGCTGTCCGGAAGCAGCTGGGTATCCGTGGAAAAATACAGACTTTGCCCATCCAGCAGTTCTTTTGCCTCATCCAGCAGCCATTGCAGCTGCGCCGGACTCTGGGCGCTTCCATAGCCTTTCGGATTTGGCCGGGGCGCGGGACCGGTGGGATCTGAAATTTCAAAAACAGCTTGAGGTTCGGTTTGCCCCGAGGATGCCGCATTCAGCAGTTGGGAGACTTGCGTCTGATATGCTGTGGTAAGGCTCTCCGCCGGGAGGTTTTTTTCAACCGGCGTCCCCGGATTTTGGCATCCCAGCGCCGCAAGCAGAGCGGAAGTTACGAAAAGCAGAAAAACCGCCAGCAGAGATTTGACAGTGTGCCGCATGATATCTTTCCTTTCATATCACTTCTTTGATGGATTCATTTTGCGAGACATGGCTTTTGGGCTGCGGCTGAGAATCCTCACGCAAAACCGGGATTCTCAGGCTGTAAAGGCGGAAAGCAGCGTCCGGAAGGTCTGGTTGGGTACCAACAGCCAACGGCCCTGCTCTCGTTCAAAGGTCAGGGTGATTTGGTGCTGCTTTGTGGGTATCTGGGTTTGCAGAATCTGATTTGCGGCATCGCACAGCAGCTGCGGCGTATCCTGTGCAGCGGTGGTTTCTGCCAGAATATCGGCCATGGCATCTGTGATACCGGGAATATCCAGACAGGTCACGGTTACGGCTTGGGTCACAAAGGAGCCCTCCATGTGATAGGGTTCCTCCCGTGTCCACTGAAGGCTTTCCCGGAAGGCATCGTAAAGGATCTTTTCTGCCGAGCCTTCCTCGCCGGTGACGGGACTCACAGCAGGCTGTCCGGACACCAACGATTCCAGTTCCGGCCAGTTTCCGGCATGGATGCAGTTGAGAACCGCGTCAGCCGCTTCCGGAATGCCCGCGGGATCTGTCATCAGCACATGCCCTGTCAGGCCGCTGCAAACCATGAGCAAAACCAGAAGCGCGAACAATAGCCCCAGACAAAACCAGAGGTAAGTGCTTATTTTTCCTTGTTTCATCTTTTGTCCTACCCTTTCGTAATCCAGGATTCGGCTTCCAGGAGGGTCTGATACAGAACTTCGGCCTTTTCACTGTCGCTGTGTTTGATGCCGATGATGGGCTCGCCGTTGTCAATGCGCTCCCGGACAATCTCAGCCAGGGTATAGGCGGAAAAGGATTTGCCGTTTCCGCAAGCCAGGATTTGCTTCCCGTCTTCCTGCCCCCAGTAGTCTCTGATCTGATCCTGATTGAAGTAGGGAGCGCCGATGATATCCCGAAAAACATAGTAGTTGGGAATGTAGCGCCAGGGGCCGCCGATGTTTCTGGCTTTCTTCTTGGGATACAATTCCACATGGGTGTCCGGCAGCTGTTCCGGAAGCTTCAAAACAGCCTCCCTGGTGGCAGGATCTTGGTCTGCCCGGTGCCATTGCAGATTGTGCAGCCAGGTCATTTGGCTCAAAGGCGCTGGATCTGCATGGGTGCTGCCGATGTTCAGATCCTGCAGTTTTGTGCAGTTTAGCAGGGGAGAGTAGTCCGTGATTCGCAGACTGAATAACTCCAGATAGATGAGCTCTTTCAAATTACCCACCGGCGTAATATCCGTAATTGCGGTGTCTGCCAGAATCAGATATCTCACCTTCGGTGTATACCACAAAAACTCACAGTCCCTTGCCGGGGTGTGGCCAATGTCGATGGCCACCAATTCCGTGCAGTAGCGCAGCTTCTTCATTTCATCATTGGAGGGGTAGTAGTTGGAACCGGCAGGATAGAAATAGACAGCATCCGTACGAACATCCATTGCGCCGATGGAAACGGTCCAAACAATGGCGGTTTCCGGATGGCGCTTGCTCAGCGCGTCCATTTCCTCGTCGGAAATGCCGCAAAAAGACATATCCAGCTTCTCCAGGCACGGGAAATAAGGCAGCATCCGGTCAATTTCCTCAACGGTTACCGGACAGTGGGAAAGATCAATTTCGGTGCTGTCCGTGGAATAGTAGGTTCCGCCCAAGGGAAGTTCACAGCGGACCATCACACCGGAAAGGCTATCGCACAGATCCATTTTTTCCGCGTCTGACAGATGCGTGCCGGTTAGAATTACTTCCTGAAGGTTGGAAAACAGAGGGAGCGCTTTTGCCAATTCAGCCCCATCCACCCCACTGTCTGACAAATTCAGGGTCTGTGTATGGGAGGAAAATTCGGCGCTGCCCAGAGAGATCCGGCACACCAGTTCCAGAATGGGAAACTGCTCCTTGATTGCCAGCAGGACTTCCGTCTGGGGATTCCGGCCCTCCAGGGTCAGTGTTTCCAGGTGAGACAGCTGGGGCAGGATCTGAGCCAAATCTTCCGGACTGGCGTTTTCCACAGTCAGCTCCATTGCGTATCGGTCACAGCGAAGACCGCCGACGACAATCTCCTGGGAGGCATCTTCGGCAATGTGGGTGCTTTCCGGAGCAATTGTCTCACCGGCCGGCTTGCCGCAGCCTGCAAACGCCGCACCGCATACCAGCACAGCCAGCAGCGGCATCACAGCCCTATGGGAAATGACTGCCTTTTTTTTCATGGACTTGCCTCCTTTGAATTGCAATGTGATCTGGGATGGACTTGACATAAATTTACATAAAATATAAACCTGAATGATTTACACAGGCATAACGCCGCAGCCCAATCACGATACAGATGCAGCGTTTTTTGAAATTTTTTGTATGATCTGTTAAATAATTATATCATCTGATAAATCATTATAGAAAGAGTCCGACTTTTGGCAGAATTAAGATGCCCAATCAAAACCCAAACCAAAAGAGGGACTCTTTATGAAAATCAACACAACTTCTTTAGAGAATGCAATAGGCTGCTGAAAATAAATTTTTGAAGGGCGACCTGTTGAGAATCGAGCCGTGTGACGGAGGTGCTTATTCCGGCAATGGGGTCGCAGATTGTTTCCGGCCGTTCCAAACTGGTCAACGCAAACCGCCTGCGGCTACATGCTCTGGCCTATAACCTGTTCAACCGGTTCAAGCGGCTGGTTCTTCCGGCGTGAATCCTTCAGGCTTAGCGCTTGATGTCAAAGCTCATGTTCATGATTTCCTTAATGGCTCCGGCGTCGTCGGTGATGTTGGCGTCGCCGTGGATGGTGTGCTTGATGACAGAGCTGGCTACGGCGAAGTTGATCATGTCCATAGGCTTGTAGCCGCGCATCATGGCGTAGATCAGGCCGCTGGCAAAGGCGTCGCCGCCGCCGACCCGGTCCAGAATATTGAAGGTGAAGAGCTTGCTTTCGAAGGTGTGGCCCTGGTACCACATGTATGCCTTCAGGCTGTTCTGGGAGCCGGAGTGTGCATAGCGCACATGGCGGGCAATGCACTGAATGTTGTGGTAGCGTTCAATGAAGCGATGGAACACCTCGTCCTGCTCCTCGTAGCTGGGCTGGAGGGGTACGCCGTCCTTCCAGTCGCCCTTGCTGTGGTCGTTTTCATCTTTCCACAGGTGATAAGGCTCGATGCCCAGCAGCACGTCCACGTAGGGCAGGCACTGGGTGCAGTAGTCCCGGGCCTGCTCCCAGGTCCACAGCTTGGAGCGGAAGTTGCCGTCGAAGCTGGTGGTCAGCCCCAGCTCCTTGGCGGTCTTCAGACAGTTCAGAATGAAGTCGGCGCAGCCTTGGCACAGGGCCGGGGTGATGCCGGACACATGGAGCCAGGTGAAGCCGTCGAGAAGCTTGGGAATGTCCACCTTGCTCAGATCGTATTCCGTAATGGCCGAGTGCTTGCGGTCGTAAGTGACCTTGCTGGCCCGGATGCCGTAGCCGGTCTCCAGATAGTAAGTACCCAGGCGGTGGGTGGGAGTCTCCTCCGGCGTGGACAGGATCACCGGCGTGCAGTGGACGTCGTTGGACCGCAGCATCCGGATCGCGCTTTTGCCGATGGAGTTGTTGGGCACCACGGTGAAGAAGGTGGAGTCAATGCCCAGGTTGGCCAGAGCCAGGGCGATGTTGGCTTCGCTGCCGCCGTAGGTGGCCTCAAATTCGTTGGCCATGCGGATCTTCTGGTAGTTGGGCGGCGTCAGGCGGAGCATGATCTCACCGATGGTGATGAATTTATGACCGCTTTTGAGGTTGGTCAGAAGGGGATTGTGGTGTTCCATAATGTGCCTCCTTTATCAAGTGGAATTTCAGAAAACGCACTGCTCCGCAGAGCAGCTGCCAGGTTGCTCTCATTATACATAAGTTTTCAGTGAAATTCAATGGACAAGGGTAGAAAAATTTGTGATATTTTTGGATAATGTGCATGAGACCGCCTATGACCACGGGATTTTCGGGGAGACCCTGCCGGAATACGCACCCATTCGACCGTCCGCGCATAGAGTGCTGCAGGAGGTTTTGGATATGGAGTATGCATTTATCACCTTCCGTTCGGTCACGTTCGGCCAGCGGGGGGAGAAACTATTGAAGGGTGGAGGCATCCGATGCGTCCTTCAGCGGACGCCCCGGTGGATGGAGGAACAGGGCTGCGGATATGCCCTGCGGCTGCCCGGCGCCGACGCCGCCAGGGCGGTGCAGCTTCTGCGGGCCAATCAGGTGCCTATGCGCAAGATCTATGTACAGCGGGGAGACGGGGAACTGGAGGAGGCGGCGCTATGATCTATCTGGACAGCGGAGCAACCTCTCTGCGAAAACCGGCCCAGGTATACCGGGCGGTGGAGCGTGCCATGCGTACCTGCGCCAATCCCGGCCGGGGCGGCTACGCCGCGGCCATGGCGGCCTCCCGGCAGCTCTACGCCTGCCGGGAGACCGCGGCGGACCTGTTCGACTGTCTGCCGGAGCAGGTGGTCCTGACCACCAGCTGCACCCATGGCCTGAACATCGCCATCCGGTCCCTGGTGAAGCCGGGAGACCGGGTGGTGGTGTCGGGGTTTGAGCACAATGCGGTGACCAGGCCCCTCCACGCCCTGGACGTCCGGATTTATGTGGCGGGGCGGCGGCTGTTTGACTGGGAGGACACCCTGGCGGACTTCCGGCGGGGGCTGGAGGACGGAGCCCAGGCGGCGGTGTTTACCCATGTGTCCAATGTCTTCGGTTATATCCTGCCGGTGGAGCGGATGGCCCGGCTTTGCCGGGAGCGGGGGGTTCCCTTTATCGTGGACGCGGCCCAGTCCGCCGGGACGCTGCCGGTGTCCCTGAAGCAATGGGGCGCGGATTTCATTGCCATGCCGGGACACAAGGGCCTTCTGGGACCCCAGGGAACGGGGCTGCTGCTGTGCCGGGACGGGGCGGAGCCCCTGCTCTACGGCGGCACCGGAAGCGCCTCCATAGAGCAGCGCATGCCCGAATACCTGCCGGACCGGCTGGAAGCGGGGACTCTGAATGTGCCGGGCTTCGCCGGCCTGACGGCGGGAATGGCCTATATCCGGGCGGCGGGGACAGAGCGGATCTTTCAGGCGGAGCACAGGCAGCTCAGACGCTGCATCCGGGGGCTTGGGGAGATGGGCGTAAAGGTCTTCGCCGGAGAGCATCAGGCGGCTACTCTGTCCATGCTGCCGGATATGGACTGTGAAGCGGCGGCGGAGGCCATGGCGAAGCGGGGAATCGCCCTGCGGGCGGGACTGCACTGCGCCCCCTATGCCCACGAAAGCGCCGGGACCCTTCAGACCGGGACCCTGCGCCTGAGCTACGGATATGATGCCTCCCGGGAGCAGACGGACCGGTTCCTCCAGGAAGCGTCCAAATTATTCAGGTCCGGAAGATAAAATTTTTACAGAATGTCTATTGCCTTCGTTTGGGCAATCGGCTATAATAGTACAGATAATAGCGTAAGTATACGATAGCGAAGTCTGCGCTGTCATTAGTTGACATAAAAGGGGATTGAGGGACGTGGCTGAAGTGCTTCTGGAATTTGTCCAGCGAATAAGGGGAATGCAGTGGTCCGACTATTTGGACATCATTGTCGTCGCTTTTCTGATTTATAAATTGCTCCCGCTGATCCGCACCCAGAATATGATGCGAATCACCCGGACGGTTATTGCTGTAGTTGCCATTGCGTGGATTACCGATGTGATGGAGCTGCACACCCTGCACTGGATTTTGAACCAGTTCCTGGCTGTGGGCCTTCTGGCTTTCGTGATCCTGTTCCAGCCGGAGCTGCGCCGGATGCTGGAGCACCTGGCCAATGTGAAGATCGGCAAGCTGTTCAGCATCAACCGTCCGATCCAGGAGACGGAAGCCGCCATCACCCAGACGGTCATGGCCTGCGAGATCATGAGCCGGGAGCGGGTGGGCGCCCTGATCGTCTTTGCCCGGGAGCAGCGGCTGGATGAATTTTACAAGAGCGGTACGCGGATCGACGGCCTGGTGTCCGAGCAGCTTCTGCGCAACCTGTTTTTCCCCAAGGCGGCCCTCCACGACGGCGCGGTGATCATCCGGGACACCCGGGTGGCGGCGGCCGGCTGCGTGCTGCCCCTGTCGGAAAATTACAGGCTCAGCGCCGACCTGGGGACCCGGCACCGGGCGGGCGTCGGCATGAGCGAGACCTCCGACGCGGTGGTGGTCATCGTCTCGGAGGAGACGGGGACCATTTCTGTTGCCGTGGGCGGCATGCTCAAACGGCATCTGGAACCGGCAACCCTGGAAAAACTGCTGCGCAATGAACTGTGTCCCGAGGAATCTCAGCAGAATCAGCAGAACATCGCCGGTCGAATCCGGAAGAAGTTGAAGAATCGGCGGAAGGAGGAAGCGGCCAATGAAAAACCAGAAGAACAATAGGCTCTACTCCATTCTTTTGTCGGTCTGCGTGGCCTTCGGCCTTTGGCTGTATGTGGTCAATAATGTCAGCCAGGAGGACAGCACCACATTTTACAACATTCCCGTGGTGATGGGCGGCGAGTCGATACTGAGCGACCAGAATCTGATGATCACCAACATGTCCACCGAGACCGTCTCCCTCCGCCTGTCCGGCGCCCGGAGCGATCTGAACAAGCTGGACGCCAGCAATCTCTCCGTTCGGGTGGACCTTTCCAAGATCAACGAGCCCGGCGAGCGGATCGCCCTGTCCTATACGCCGTCTTATCCCAGCGGTGTGTCCAACGATGACATCGTTGTGGAAGAGAGGAATCCCAGCGTGATCTATGTGGACGTGGATTACCGCCGGAACCGGGAGATCCCGGTCCAGGTCAAGTATACGGGCACCCGGTCTGAGGATCACCTGTACGACACGGAGAACGTGGTGCTCGATTACACCTCTGTAACGGTGACCGGACCCGCGTCGGTGGTGGATCAGATCCAGGTCGCTGTGATCGAGGTGGATCTGACGGATCGGGTGGAGTCCTTCAGCGAGAGCCTGCGCTATACCCTGTGCGATGAGAACGAGGAGCCGGTGGACGCGGCCCAGATCACTACCAACGTCGAACAGATCCGGGTGGATATGCAGATCCAGCGGATCCAAGAGCTGGAGCTGGTTGCGGATGTGATCTACGGCGGCGGCGCCACGGAGGAGAATACATCTGTGAAGATCGAGCCTGCCACCATTCGGGTCTCCGGCAGCGACGCGCTGCTGGCGGAACTGGGTGAAACCTATACCATCGGCACCATCAATCTGGCGGAGCTGGAGCGGATGAGCAATGAGCTGACCTATTCCATCACCCTGCCCGATGGCATCGTCAACCAGACCGGTGTCTCCGAGGCGACGGTGACAGTCCGATTCACAGGCCTGAAGATCCGGGAATTCACCATTGCCAATATCGCGTGTATCAACGTTCCCGATGGACTGGAGGCGGAGATCATCACCACCAGCCTGACCATCCAGGTCCGGGGACCCTTCGGTGAGATCGACGCCCTGACCGAGGAGGATATCACGGCGGCGGTGGACTTCACCGGCGCGGAGGTGGGAACCGCGACTTATCGGGTCAACATCACCTTCTCCGAGGAGTTTGCCAACGTGGGCGCCATGCGAACAAGCTCGGTCACGGCAACGGTACAGACCGCGGGAGAGTGAAAAATGGAACAACTTGTACGGGTAAAAGAAACCTATGACGACGGAACGGCGCTGGTGGTCCACGTGCGGGAGAGCGCCTGTTCCGGTGACTGCCATAAATGTTCCGGCTGCGGCGCGGCGAAGGAGGCTGTCCTGTTTACGGCGGACAACCGTATACGGGCCAGCCGCGGCGACCTGGTGAAGGTCCAGTCCGAGACAGGACCGGTGCTCAAGGCGGCGATGGTGCTCTATGTACTGCCTCTGGTCCTGTTCTTCCTGGGCTACTGGCTGGGGACGCTGCCGGGCAGCTACGGCGTTCTGGGCGGCGGACTGGGATTCCTGCTGGGAATCGTCCTGGTGGTGGTCTATGACCGGAAGGTCCTCCGGCGCGCGGATCTGCGCTACACCATCATCGAGTACGTCCAGGAACCCAGGGGGACGTCCCAGGCGCGCCCGGTGAAATGAACCGGCCCGGCGGACCGGCCGGATCGGAAAAAGAATTCAGAATCCTTTGGGAGAAAAGAGGAACGAAACTATGGTGAAAAGCATGACCGGTTACGGACGTTCCGTCCAAACCGTCAACGGACGGGAGTTCACGGTGGAGCTCCATTCCGTCAACAACCGCTACCTGGACTGCTCTGTGAAACTGCCCCGAAGCCTTTCCTTTGCTGAGGATGCCGTGAAACAGGCTGTGAAGAACACCGTATCCAGGGGAAAGGTGGACGTGTTCCTGTCCGTTCGTTCCGAGGGCGCCGCGGATGTGCAGGTGAGCCTGAATAAGCCCATGGTGGAAGGATATCTGGCGGCCATGGAACAGATGGCCCGGGAATACGGAGTCGAAAGGGATATCAGCGTCAGCCTGCTGTCCAGAATGCCCGAGGTGTTCACGGTGGAGAAGTCCGCCCAGGACGAGGAACAGCTGCTGGCGGATCTGATGACCGTGGTCACTGCGGCCCTGGAAAGCTACGATACCATGCGCGCGGCAGAGGGACGGGCCTTGGAGGCCGACCTGCGCGGCCGTGGGAATACGGTGCTGGGGCTGGTGGCCCAGGTGGAGGCCGGCAGCGGCCAGACCGTCAGCGACTACCGCCAGCGGCTGGAGAACAAGCTCCGGGAGGTGCTGGCCAATACAGCCATTGACGAGAGCCGGATTCTGACCGAGGCCGCCATTTTTGCCGACAAGGTTGCCGTGGACGAGGAGACCGTACGGCTGCGCAGCCATCTGGACCAGATGGACAAGATGCTGAACCAGGGCGGTCCCATCGGCAGAAAGCTGGACTTCCTGCTCCAGGAGATGAACCGGGAGGCCAACACCATCGGCTCCAAGTGCTCCGACGTCCGGCTTTCCCGGATTGTGGTGGAGATCAAGGCGGAGCTGGAGAAGATTCGGGAACAGACCCAGAACATTGAGTAAAGGGAGCGCAATGAAACTGATCAACATTGGTTTTGGAAGCATGGTGGTCGCCGGCCGCCTGATTGCCGTGGTGGCCCCGGATTCCGCCCCCATTAAGCGGGTGATCCAGGAGGCCAGGGACCGGGGAATGCTCATTGACGCGTCCTACGGCCGCAAGACCAAGGCTGTTTTGCTTATGGATACGGATCATGTGATTTTGTCCGCCATTCCTACGGAGACCCTGTATGAGCGGTGGATGGACGGCAAGATGCCGGAATTGGAGGAAGAGCAATGAACAGAGGAAAACTTGTGGTGGTCTCCGGCGCCTCCGGTGTGGGAAAGGGTACCGTGCTGAAAAAGATGATGGCACTGCGCCCGGAGCTTCAGTTCTCCGTCTCGGCCACCACCCGGCCCCCCAGACCTGATGAGACAGATGGGGTACACTACTTTTTTGTCACGAAAGAGCGTTTCGAGCAGATGATCGCCCAGGACGCTTTCCTGGAATATGACGCCCACGCGGAAAACTACTACGGGACTCCCCGGGACCAGGCGGAGGAAAAGCTTGTCCGAGGCACCGTTCTGCTGGACATCGAGCCCAAGGGAGCACGACAGGTGAAGGACAGGGTACCCCAGGCGGTGCTGATCTTCATCATGCCGCCCTCCATGGAGGAGCTGGAGCGGCGCCTGCGCAGTCGGGGCGATACCCCGGAGGACCAGATCCGCATCCGCATGGAGCGGGCCGTGTGGGAAATGGACCAGCGCCGCTGGTATGACTATATCGTTGTAAACGACGACGCAGATCGATGCGCCGAGGAAATATTGCAGATCCTGGAGAATCTGCCCGGATGAATTTGATTTGGAGGAAATGAAGAATGCTGTACCCCCCTGTTGCTGATTTGCTGAAGAATGTGGAAAGCCGCTATCTGCTGGTGAACGTCGTGGCCCATCGCGCCCGTCAGATCGCCGCGGAGGCGGAGGCGCTCCAGGAGGAGCTGCCTGAGAAGCCGGTTACCATGGCCATCAAGGAAGTGGCCGAGGGAAAGCTCACCGGCTATGTGAAGGATGAGTACAGAAACTAATGTAAGACTGGAGGGGCTGCATGATCGCGAAAATTGCTGTTGCCGCCGCGAATTTCGCCATCGACAAACCCTATTCCTACCGCGTACCTGAGGATATGACCGTTTCGCCCGGGCAGCGTGTGCAGCTGCCCTTCGGCAGGGCCAATAAGCGGACGGAGGGCATTGTGCTGACGGTGGAGACAGGCAGCGAGGAGGCGTTGAAGGCCATCGACTGCTGCCTGGACCCGGAGCCGATCCTGAGCGCTCTCCAGCTGCGGCTGGCCGCATTCCTCCGGGAGCGGTATTTCTGCACTTATTATGAGGCTGTCCGTGCCATGCTTCCCGCGGGCCTGTGGTTCCGGGAGCGGCAGACGGCGGCCCTGACCCAGGACCGTTCCTGGAAGGAAAAGACCATCCGCCGGGAATACGCCCGTCAGATCCTGGAACATCTGGAGAACGTGGGCGGCCGGGCGGGAGAGTCGGAGCTGCTGGCGCTGGTTCCCGATGAGGAGGAGCTGGGCCAGGTTTTGGCCTATCTGGTCAGGAAGAAGTGGATCACCACCCGGACAGAGCTTCTTCGCCGCACTTCGGACAAGACCGAGAAGGTGGCGACCCTGGCGTCCTCCCCGGAGGAGGCCATGGAATATGCCAGCCACCGGCCCAAGTCCGCCCTGATGCAAAAAAACGTGCTGCAGCTGCTGTGCGGCGTAGGCAGCGCGTCGGTGAAGGAGATCTGCTACTTCACCGGAGCCTCCCAGGCGACCATTCAGCGGCTGGAAAGGCTTGGCTATGTGACCCTGTCCCAAAGACCGGTGTTTCGCTGCCGGGAGATCCGCCCCACGCCTCTGTCCGGCCCGCTGCAGCTCAAGGGTAGCCAGCAGACCTGCTTCGCGGGCCTGTCGGAACAGATGGAGCAGCCGGAGCCGGGCGTTGCCCTGCTGTACGGCGTCACTGGCTCGGGGAAGACTTCCGTTTATGTAAAATTGATTCAAAGATGTCTGGACCTGGGAAAGAGCGCCATGCTCCTGGTGCCGGAAATTGCCCTGACGCCTCAGCTGCTGGGACTTATGGCGGCCTATTTCGGCGGCCAGGTGGCGGTGCTCCACAGCAGCCTGCCCGCCGGGGAACGCTACGACCAGTGGAAACGGGTCCGCGGCGGGGAAGCCCGGGTGGTGGTCGGGACCCGCTCGGCGGTGTTTGCCCCCTGCAGACCAGGGCTGCTGATCCTGGATGAAGAGCAGGAGCACTCCTACAAGTCCGAGAACAACCCCCGGTATTCCGCCCGGGAGGTGGCCATCTGGCGCGGCGCGAAGGAGCACGCCCTGGTGCTTCTGGGTTCTGCCACCCCTTCGGTGGAGAGCATGTACCGGGCAAAAAACGGGGACTACCGCCTGTACACCATGAAAGAGCGCTACAATGGACGGCCTTTGCCAAAGGTGGAGATCGTGGACATGCAGACGGAGCTGAAGTTCGGCAACGACATGTCCATCAGCGTCCCCCTTCGCCAGGCCATTTCCGACACATGGGCCGAGGGAAAGCAGACCATCCTGCTGCTGAACCGCCGGGGCAACAGCCGCTGCCTGGTCTGCGTGGACTGCCGGCAGGCGCCGGAATGTCCCCGATGCAGCCAGAGGCTGACCTACCACAGCGCCAACAACCGGCTCATGTGCCACTACTGCGGATACTCCCTGCCCGCACCGGAGCGGTGTCCCCAGTGCGGCGGACCTTTGAAGACCATCGGCTCCGGGACCCAGAAGGTCCAGCAGGAATTGCAGACCCTGTTCCCGGATATGCCCACCTGCCGCATGGACGCGGATACGGTCAGTGCCGTGAACACCCATGAGAAGATCCTGGAGCGATTCCAAACGGAGAAGATCCCGGTCCTGGTGGGTACCCAGATGGTGGCAAAGGGCCTGAATCTGCCCGACGTCACCCTGGTGGGAGTTCTGGACGCGGATCTGAGCTTGTACGCAGGGGACTACCATGCCGCCGAGACCACATTTAATATGCTGACCCAGGTGGTGGGCCGGGCGGGCCGGGGAGATACGGCCGGACGTGCCATTTTGCAGACCCTGGCTCCCGGGAATCAGATCATCCGCCTGGCGGCGGATCAGGACTACGATGGATTTTATGACCTGGAAATCCGCCTGCGCCAGGTTCAGAGCGTTCCGCCCTTCGCGGATCTGGCCGCCGTGATCTTCACGGGCCAGGAGGAAACCGCGGTGCTGCGGGGCGCTGCCCGGTTCCGGGACGGCTTGCGCGAGTGCTTGCGGCAGGAGGCATATTCCCGGGAATTCTGTAAAATCCTGGGGCCTGCCCCCTGTGTGATTCCCAAAATCAACTATCATTTCCGTTACCAGCTGACTCTGCGGTGCCGGATGACGAAGCCCCTTCGGCTGCTGCTGGCCCACCTGCTGCGGCAGTTCAGCAAGGACAGGTCCAACCGGGGCGTCAGCGCCTTTGTGGATGTAAATGGTTTTGCATGAATACAGAATCCGAATCCCCGGCGCCTGAGGCGCGGGCGGGATTTGTGGAGATTATTTGAGAAAGAGGTTATACAATGGGACTGCGTAAGATCCTGACGGACCGGGACCCGGCTCTGCACAAGGTGTGCCGGCCGGTGGAGAAATTTGATTGGCGGCTGCGTAAACTGCTCGACGATATGACCGATACCCTGACGCAGGCCAACGGAGTGGGACTCGCCGCGCCCCAGGTGGGAATTCTGCGGCGGGTGGTCGTGGTGGATACCGGCGATGGCATTCTGGAGTTGGTGAACCCCACCATTCTGCAGACCGACGGCGAGCAGACCGGGGCGGAAGGCTGCCTCAGCATTCCGGGCAAGTACGGTCTGGTGAAGCGGCCCTATTATGCCAAGGTCCGAGCCCAGGATCGGGAAGGCCAGTGGTTTGAGGCCGAGGGGACGGAGCTCATTGCCCGGTGCTTCTGCCATGAGCTGGACCATTTGGACGGCATCGTCTATACGGAAGTGATGGAGCGATTCCTGACTGAGGAAGAGCTCATGGGGGACGATGAGGAATAAGCGCCCCCGTGCGGAAAAAGGAGGACCCATGCGCATAGTTTTTATGGGCACGCCGGACATCGCGGCGACTTGCCTGGAAAAAATCCTTGCCGACGGCTTTGAGGTCGTGGGCGTGTATACCCAGCCGGACCGGCCCAAGGGGCGGGGAATGAAGACCGCCCAGTCTCCCGTGAAGCAGATCGCCCTGCGGGAGAATATCCCGGTCTTCCAGCCGGAGAACTTCCGTCAGCCGGAGACCGTGGAGCAGCTGCGCGCTCTGGAGCCGGATCTCTGCGCGGTTGTGGCATACGGACGGATTCTGCCCCAGTCGGTGCTGGACGTGCCGAAGAAGGGCTGCATTAACATCCACGCCAGCATTCTGCCCAAGTATCGGGGCTCTGCCCCCTATCAGTGGGCGGTGCTGAACGGGGAGAAGGAGACCGGCGTCACGGCCATGTACCTGTGCCGGGAGATGGACGCCGGCGATATCATTGACGTTTCCAGAACCCCCATTGAAGAAAATGAGACCGCCGGTCAGCTGCTGGACCGTCTGGCTGTGCTGGGGGCGGATCTTTTGAGCAAGACCCTGGCCCGGTTCCGGGACGGGGAGGTGACCGCCGAGCCCCAGGATTCCGCCCAGGCCACTTACGCGCCGATACTGGACAAGTCCATGAGCCCCATCGACTGGAGCAAGACCGCCCGGCAGATTCACGACCATGTCCGGGGCATGCACCCATGGCCGGTGGCCACCATGGAACTGCGGGGCAAGACCTTTAAGGTCCATGAGACCCGGGTGGTGGAGGGGTCCGGCAGCCCCGGCCAGATCCTGGGCCTGACCAAGACCGGACTGCGGATCGCCTGCGGCGAAGGGGCCGTGGAGATCCGGTCCCTACAGGCCGAAGGCGGCAAGCGAATGGCGGCGCCCGACTATTTCCGGGGACATCCCCTGGAGGACCAATGAGCGCCCGGAAGACAGCGCTGAACGTGCTCATGGCCTGCCGGAAAAGCGGAGGCTGGTCCAACGGTGTACTCAAGGAGTACATCCGGCGGGACCGGCTGGACAGCCGGGACGCGGCTCTGGCCACCCGGCTGTGCTACGGGGTCCTGCAGAACCGGAACAAGCTGGACTTCTATCTGAAGCAGCTGCTGACCGGGAAACCGCGGGATCTGCACCCGGTGGTCCGGGACATCCTGCACCTGGGACTGTACCAGCTGTATGAGATGGACAAGATCCCGGACAGCGCCGCGGTGAACGAATCGGTAAACCTGGCGAAAAAATACAGCAAAAATCCCCGTGCGGCCTCTTTGGTCAACGGCGTCCTGCGCAGCGCGGTCCGTAGCCGGGGAAAGCTGGAGCAGCCGCGGTCCTATGCCGACCGCTACAGCCACCCGGAGCCGTTGATCCGTCTGCTGAAGGACAATCTTCCCAAGGGAAAGCTGGAGCCCATGCTCATCGCCGACAACCAGGCTCCCCAGACCACCATTCAGGTCAACACCCTGCGCGTCAGCACGGAGGACCTGACCGCCCGGCTGGAGCGGGAGGGTGTCCAGACCCAGCCCCACAGCTGGATGCCGGACTGCCTGACCCTGTCCGGCACCGGGAATCTGGAACAGCTGCCCTCTTTCCGAGAGGGACTGTACTATGTCCAGGACCCCGCCGCCAGACTCAGCGTCCTGTGCGCTCAGCTTCCTCAGGCGGATGTCCGGATTCTGGACTGCTGTTCCGCGCCCGGCGGCAAGAGCTTCGCCGCGGCCATAGCAACGGGGGGACAGGGGAGAATCACCTCCTGCGACGTCTACCCCCATAAGATCAGGCTCATAGAGGCCGGAGCTGCCCGCCTGGGCCTTTCCAACATTCAGACCCGGCAGCAGGACGCTGCTCAGCCGGTGGCGGAGTGGGCCGGGGCCATGGACGCGGTGATTGCCGACGTACCCTGCTCCGGACTGGGGATCATCCGGAAAAAACCGGATATCCGATACAAGAATCCGGAGGAAACCCGGGACCTTCCCCTTCTGCAAAAGGCGATCCTGGACAACCAGGCAAACTATGTCAAGCCCGGCGGGATTCTGATCTACTCCACCTGTACGGTGCTGAAGCGGGAAAACGAGGAAGTGGCGCGGACTTTTCTGGCGGACCACCCCCAATTCCGGCCGGAGCCTTTGCCGCTGCCGGACATCTTTCCGAACAATGAAACGGGGATGCTGACCCTGTTCCCGGGAGAATACGACACGGACGGATTCTTTATCTGCCGGATGCGGAGGGAATTATGAACCTGAAATCCATGACCCTGCCGGAAATGGGGCAGCTGCTGGGGTCCTTGGGACAGCCGGCCTTCCGGGCCAAACAGGTCTATACCTGGCTGCACAAGGGCGCGCGCTCCTACGACGAGATGACGAACCTGCCCAAGTCCCTGCGGGACACACTGGCGCGGGACTATCCCATTCAGGCGCCCAAGGTGGTGCGCAGGCAGGAATCCGGGAAGGACGGCACCATTAAATATCTGTGGGAGCTGTCCGACGGCAACTGTGTGGAGACCGTGCTTATGCGCTATCACTACGGCAACACCGTATGTATTTCCACGGAGGTGGGCTGCCGAATGGGCTGCGCTTTCTGCGCCTCCACCCTGGGCGGTCTGGTCCGGCGGCTGGAGCCTTATGAAATGCTGGATCAGGTCCTGTTCACCCAGGTGGATTCGGGACAGAAGATCTCTCACATTGTCCTGATGGGCATCGGAGAGCCTCTGGACAATTTTGACAACGTCATGCGCTTCCTGGAACTGGTGAACAGTCCCGAGGGCATGAACATCTCCATGCGCCACATCAGCCTGTCCACCTGCGGCCTGGTGCCGAAGATCGACGAGCTGGCCAAGCGGAAGCTTCAGCTGACTCTGTCGGTCTCCCTCCATGCCCCCAACGACCGGACGCGGGATCAGATCATGCCGGTGAATAAGGCCTATCCTACGGAAGAGCTGCTGGCGGCCTGCCGCCGGTACTACCAGGCTACGAACCGGCGCATTTCCTTTGAATATGCCATGATCCAGGGGGTCAACGATTCCCGGGAGGACGCTTTGGAGCTGCTGCGGCGGCTCAAGGGTCTGCCTGCCCACTTCAATCTGATCCCGCTGAACCATGTGGAGGAGAGTCCTCTGAAACCCAGCACCCGGGCCGCGGTGGCGGCGTTTCAAAAGACTCTGGAAGACGGCGGCGTCACCGCCACGGTCCGGCGGACCTTGGGCGGAGACATCGACGCGTCCTGCGGCCAGCTGCGCCGCAAATACCATAAAGAGAGTACTTAACCGAGAGGAGCCACTTTATGCAGAGCTGGGGATTGACGGATCCGGGCAATGTGCGAAAACAGAATCAGGATGCCTTCCAGATCGTGAAGCTGGACCGAAGCGCGCTGTTGTGCGTGGTATGCGACGGTATGGGCGGCGCGAAATCCGGGAACATTGCCAGTACCTTGGCTGTGGAGGTCTTCACAGAGGAGATCCGGCGCTGCTGGAAGAGTTCCATGGATTCCGATCAGATCGATCAGATGCTGCGAAGCGCCGTAAAGCTGGCAAACTTCACGGTTTTTGATCAGGCGGTCCAATTCCCGGAGTTTGAGGGAATGGGAACCACCCTGGTGGCGGTTCTGGTACGGGGGAAAAGCGCCACCGTAGTGAACGTGGGCGACAGCCGGGCCTACGCCATCAGCCGCAGCGGCATCCAGCAGATCACCAAGGATCACTCTCTGGTCCAGCTCATGGTGGACCGAGGGGAGCTGACGCCGGAGGTGGCGAAGACATATCCCGGCAAAAATTACATCACCCGTGCCATTGGCACCGAGCCGCTGGTCCTTTGTGACGTTTTCCATCGCGCTGTCAGCCGCGGAGATTTTCTGCTGCTGTGCACCGACGGATTGAGCAACGTCATGGACGACCAGGAGATCCTGTTCGAGGTGGTCCACGGCGTCAATAAGCAGCACTGCTGCAAGCGGCTTCTGAACATAGCAAAAAATCGCGGCGCGCCGGACAACGTGACCAGTGTTCTGGTTCTGATTTAAGCAAAGCGGCGAAAGGAGCAAATCTGGTATATGGATCAATATATTGGACGGCTGCTGGATAATCGGTACGAGATCCTGGAGCTTATCGGTACCGGCGGCATGGCCTATGTATATAAAGCCCGGTGCCATCGGTTGAACCGGCTGGTAGCCATTAAAATACTGAAAGATGAATATGCCTGCGACGAGGAGTTCCGCCGCCGGTTCCATGCCGAGGGCGAGGCGGTGGCCATGCTGAGCCATCCCAACATCGTGCAGGTTTACGACGTATCCTCCTCGGACAATGCCAACTTCATTGTCATGGAGCTCATTGACGGCATATCTCTGAAGCAGTACATGGAGAAAAAGGGTGTTCTGAACTGGAAAGAGACCCTTCACTTCGCCATGCAGATCGCCAAGGGCCTGGAGCACGCCCACGGCCGGGGCATCGTCCACCGGGACATCAAGCCCCACAATGTGATGGTGCTGAAAAACGGCTCCGTAAAGGTCATGGACTTCGGCATTGCCCGGGTCATGAACAAGAGCAACACCCTGACCAAGGAGGCCCTTGGCTCCGTACACTATATTTCCCCGGAGCAGGCTAAGGGCGGCCATACGGACAACCGGTCCGACATCTACTCCCTCAGCGTGGTCATGTATGAGATGAGCACCGGACGGCCTCCCTATGACGGGGAGTCGGCGGTGGGCGTGGCCATTCAGCACATCAACGGCGGAGCCCCTATGCCCTCCACTCTCAATCCCAACATCCCCGGGGGCCTGGAGCAGATCATTATGAAGGGCATGGCCCTGGACGTGCGGGACCGATACGCTTCCGCCACGCAGATGCTTCAGGATATGGAGGAGTTCCGGAAGAACCCGGCTATCCTATTTGACTATCACACAGCCCTGGACGACGCGACCCGGGTGATCCCCACGGCGTCCGCACCCAAGACTACGGCGGAAAAGAAGGTCCAGGCCAAAACCGGCGGCGTTCGCGCCACCACGGACAGTGTCCGCCTGCGTACCGGGGGCCAGGAGCAGCCGGTCAAGCGGACTCCTGCCGCCGCGTCCGGGGGAACGGAGCGCTCAAAGCCGGCTCAGCGCCGTAGCCAGGAGCGAAAAAAGACCCAGGAGCGGAGCCTGGAGCAGAAAAAACGGGAGGAAGAGCGCAGCCGGGTGGCCACCACGGCCATTGTGATCTGCAGCGCGGTGGCGGTGACTGCCATCATCATCTTCCTGGTGGCCCTGTTCAACGGTGTGCTTCTGAACCGGGAGAAGGATCTGGTGGATGTGCCTTATCTGGAGGGACAGATGTACAGCGACGCGCTGTCTGAGAAGTATGAGGAGTTCAACATCCGGCTCCAGCCCCAGCAGTACAGCGACGTCTATGCGGAGGGGCAGATCATGACCCAGGCCCCTGTGGGCGGCAGCAAGGTCCAGAAGGGATCGGACCTCTGGATCACGGTCAGCATGGGCACAGAGCCGCCGGTGACCCTGATGGACAACCTCATTGACCTGGATGCCGAGCAGGCCCAGGCCGCTCTGGAGGAACAGGGCTATCGGGTGTATATCCGGCCGGAGGTCAGCGAGGTCTTTGCCACCGGTCAGGTGATCCGCACGGATCCGGCCTACGGCGAGGAGCTGACCGCCGGTCAGGCGGTGTATCTGTTCGTCAGCAGCGGCCCGGATGTGCAGCAGGAGGCCATGCCCGACGTCCTCGGCCTGGAGGTGGAGGCCGCGAAGCGGCTGCTGTCCCAGCTGGGCTTTACCAATGTTCGGGTAGAACCCACGGAGAGCTCCAAGCCTTTGGACGAGGTGGTGTACCAGTCCGTGGAGAAGGATAAGCTCATAGATGTAACCGATGAGATCATCATCCACTACTCCACCGGTCCTGCCGAGACCACCGTCCCGCCTACGGAACTGACGGAGCCTCAGGAACCCACCGAGGAGCAGGAGGTCACTATGCAGGTGCAGTTCAACGTGCCTGTGCGGGACTATGACTACACCCTGGACATCTGCGAGCAGGGCAGCACGGTAATCGTTGCCTCCCAGCTGATTCTGGCGGGCAGCACCACGGCTCTGGTGACCCTGACGGGATCGGGGACCGTCGTCTTCGACCTGTATGTGGACGGCAGTCTGGAGTCCCAGGTGGAGGTGCCCTTTATCCATGGCTGAGCGGGCGCAGGGACGGATTCTTCGGGCCATCAGCGGCTTTTATGAAGTGCAGACCCCCCAGGGAACGGTCACCTGTCGGGCAAGAGGGATCCTGAGAAAAGAGGGAAGCGCGCCTCTGACCGGAGACATGGTGCAGATCACCATAGAGAAGGGGAAGGGAATGGTGGAAAAGATCCTGCCCCGGAAAAACCGCTTTATCCGCCCCGCTGTGGCCAATATCGACGCCCTGGTGATCTTTGCAGCCAACGCCAATCCCGTCACCGATCCCTATCTCATCGACCGGGTCGCCGCCATCGCCGGAGATCAGGAGGTGCCGGTTTACCTGTGCGTCAACAAGTGCGACCTGGATCCGGGGCAGCGTCTGGTGAAGATCTACGAAAACGCCGGCTTTACGGTGATTCGCACCAGCGCCGAGACCGGCGAGGGGGTGGAGCGGCTTCGGCAGCTGCTGGAGGGAAAGCTCACGGCCTTTACCGGCAACTCCGGCGTTGGAAAGAGCAGCATCCTCAACAAGCTCTGCCCGGAGCTGGCGCTGCCCACCGCAGAGGTCTCCGAGAAGCTGGGGCGGGGCAGGCACACCACCCGCCATGTGGAGCTGTACTGCCTGGGGGAGAACACTTACGTGGCGGATACGCCCGGTTTTTCCGCCTTCGATACGGATCAGATGGATGTGATTCTGAAGGAGAACTTACAGTACGCGTTCCCGGATTTCGGCCCGTACATCGGCAAGTGCCGGTTTGACGACTGCTCCCACCGCCGGGAGCCGGACTGCGCCGTCCGCGAGGCCTGGGAAGCGGGGCTGATCGAGAAGACCCGCTACGACAGCTATCTGCGGCTGTACGAAAAGGCCAGCCAGATCAAGCAGTGGGAATTGAAATAAACAGACGGAAGGGCCCTTCGACAGGGTCCTTCTTTTTTCGGCAGCGCCGCGAGGAGGAAAGCGGCGGGAGCCGGACGCAGGACCTTCCAATGATGGATGTAACCTAAATTCTCCCCAAATTATCCTTCTCTCCCAAAAAAGTTTGAAAAACAAGCCGTATTTCAAAAAATCAGCGAAAA